>CALCML010000131.1 GCA_937967765.1 uncultured Carnobacterium sp. | reverse complement strand
AAACCAGCGTCGGCATCAAAGAAATGCAATTGGAATGGTTCATCCTCCAATTTTGCGGCCAAAGAACGTTATAATTAGTCTATTTGAAACGTCGATATCTTATTAAAGATTTCGGCGTTGAGTTGTTTGTAAATAATTATCTAATTTTAATTAAAATTTGAGGTGAATTAATAAAAATATGTGGTACAATGTATATACAATTAAGGAGGGGTTAAAATGAGTACAATTTCATTACGTTTAAATAAAGAAGAAGAGCGCCTTTTTAAAAATTATGCAGACTTTACCGGAGAAGGATTAACGACCCTATTAAAGAAAGCATTAACTGAAAAAATTGAAGAAGAATATGATTTACAAGCTGTAAAAGAGTACGAAAGTGCTAAAACAAATGGAGAAGTTATATTAGTTGACCATGAGGAATTCTGGGGAGACTTATAATGAGGTACACACTTTTTTATGATGAACGTCTCAAAAAGAAAATTAAAAAATTAGATAATGGAACAAAAGTAATCTTAAAAAAATGGATTGAGAAAAATTTGATAGACTGTGAAGATCCAAGAAGTAAGGGGAAACCTCTGAGTGGAACTTTATCAAAATATTGGAGATATAGAATTGGAAATTATAGATTAATTGTAGAAATCGAAGATGACCAATTAAAAATTATAGCATTTGAATTTGCTCATAGAAGTAGTGTTTACAAATTTATGAAATAGGAGAAACCAAATGGAATTACTAATCGTCATCATCGCTGTTGTTATAGTAGCGGTAGTTGCTCTGATGTTCCGCACAAAACCAAATGCAGACGGAGCGGTGGAACAAACACCATCAACACAAGAAAGTACACCAGTAGAAGAAGCGTACATCCCAGAAGAATTAGAAGAATACTTACGCGAATTAAAACGCAATGGACAACCGATTAAAGCCATTCAAAAATTACGTAACGTGACAGGAATGAGCTTGTCAGAAGCCAAACAATTTGTCGACGACATTATCATTTAACAAAAGCAGAGTGCCTGAGCAGGAGACTAAACACCTCCCTTGGGCACTCTTTTTTTTCGGCACCTTCGAATTTATAAGTTTTTTGCACCTTTTCGTTCCCCGGGCACTTTTTCTTTTTCCCCTCCGCCTTCGAATTGATCGGGCTTCTTTTTTTATCTTTAATAATATACGCCTTACGGATAGCGCGTTAGAGTAGAACACAAACAAAGAACTCCCTGGATTTCATCGTCATCATAATCGTGTTCCAGCAGCAATGTGAATTACTGAGGGTTAGGGATTGATCTCTTACCCTCAGTTTGAAGCTTGCTAGACTTGAGACTTCGGCTCAAGTCGGTGCAATGATTATGATAACGATGAAAAAATCCAGGAAGGTTCAAAGTGTGTGTTCTATTCTCTTCATTCATTACCCGTAAGGCGTTCTTATTTCAGAGCATAAAAAAAGAGCCCGAGATCAATTCTCAGGCTACATATTATTTGCTTAATTTTGCAGCAAGACGTGATTTATCACGAGAAGCTTTGTTTTTGTGGATTAATCCTTTAGAAGCAGCTCCGTCGATTGCTTTGTGAGCAGCACGTAATAATTCTTCAGCATTTTCAGCACCTTCAGCTACAGCAGCGTCAAATTTTTTGATAGCTGTACGCATAGCAGAAGTTTGAGCGTTGTTAGCAAGTGTTGACTTTTTGTTAGTACGAACACGTTTGATTTGTGATGCGATATTTGGCAATGGGTTCACCCCTCTTTCATTTAACATGTATAATTACTGATCAGTTGTTTCCAACACGAACTATTATACAAAAGTCCTACTTGAATTGCAAGCAAGGTATTGTGAAAGAACAAGACGGACAAACGGTAAAACTCCCGTAATGATGGTATACTAGAAAAGAAAGAGGTGAAGTCATGGATCAATTTAAATTAGTGGCTCCTTATGCACCAAATGGAGACCAACCTCAAGCCATCAAGGAACTCGTCGATGGTATTAATAATGGGGTCAAAGAACAGACCTTACTTGGGGCAACCGGAACAGGGAAGACGTTCACGATTGCCAATGTGATTCAAGAAGTAAATAAACCAACGCTAGTATTAGCGCATAATAAAACCTTAGCCGGCCAGTTGTACGGAGAGTTGAAGGAATTCTTCCCAGACAATGCGGTCGAATATTTTGTATCGTACTATGACTACTATCAACCGGAGGCGTACGTTCCTGCCAGCGATACGTATATCGAGAAGGAATCGAGCGTCAATGATGAGATTGATAAATTACGTCACTCGGCCACAAGCGCTCTTCTAGAACGTCGCGATGTGATTGTAGTGGCGTCCGTGTCTTCGATGTATGGTTTAGTAAACCCGGAAGATTACCGCGACCATGTATTGTCGCTTCGTGAAGGCATGGAAATCGAACGTGATGACTTATTGCGTCGATTGGTAGAAATGCAGTTCGAGCGTAACGACTATGATTTCCGCCGTGGAACATTCCGTGTTCGTGGGGATGTCGTTGAAATCTTCCTTCCGGGAAATGATGCGACGGCCTTTCGTATCGAGTTTTTCGGAGACGAAATCGAAGCGATTAAAGAAGTTGATGTGTTGACGGGTGAAATTAAATCAACCGTTGAACACGTGCCAATCTTCCCAGCAACGCACTTTGTGGCCAACGAAGACCAAATTTCGCGGGCCGTGGCTACGATTAAAGAAGAGCTTGCCGAACGACTCAAGGAATTGCGCGACGACAATTTATTACTCGAAGCACAACGCTTGGAGCAACGTACCAACTACGATATCGAAATGCTCCTAGAGATGGGCTACTGTAACGGGATTGAGAACTATTCCCGTCATATGGATGGCCGACGTCCAGGACAACCACCGTATACCTTGCTAGACTTCTTCCCGAAAGATTCGTTTTTCGTGGTTGATGAGTCGCATATTACAATGTCGCAAATTCGTGGAATGTATAACGGGGACCGTGCTCGTAAGGAGCAGTTAATTAAATACGGTTTCCGCTTGCCGAGTGCTGTGGATAACCGTCCATTACGTTTTGAAGAGTTCGAGGAACGCGTGCCGCAAATCATTTATATTTCTGCAACACCTGGGCCTTACGAATTATCGCATACGCCAACAGTTACCGAGCAAATCATTCGTCCAACAGGCTTACTCGATCCACCAGTGGAAGTCCGTCCAATTAAAGGACAGATTGATGATTTAATTAGTGAAATCAACTTACGTGTCGAACGCAATGAACGTGTCTTTATTACGACGTTAACGAAGAAGATGTCAGAGGACTTGACCGACTACTTAGAAGAAGTGGGCATTAAGGTGAAGTACTTGCATAGTGACATTAAGACATTGGAACGTACGGAAATCATCCGTAACTTACGACTCGGGGAATTCGACGTATTGGTCGGAATCAACTTGCTTCGTGAAGGGTTAGACGTGCCGGAAGTGTCGCTAGTGGCGATTCTAGATGCTGATAAAGAAGGCTTCCTTCGTAGTGAACGTGCTCTTGTCCAAACGATTGGGCGTGCGGCGCGTAATGCGAATGGTCGCGTGATTATGTATGCCGATAAGATTACGGATTCGATGCAAAAAGCGATTGATGAAACGAATCGTCGTCGTGCCATCCAAGAGGCATACAATAAAGAACATGGTATCGTGCCGAAGACCATCGTGAAGAATATCCGCGATTTAATTGCGATTACGCACGAGGTCGAAAAAGAAGATGCACCAATGACTGCAAAAGACTTCAAGAAGATGACGCAAGAACAACGCCGAGAAGCGCTCGAGTTACTCGAGTTGGATATGCGTGCGGCAGCCAAAGACCTCGATTTCGAGAAAGCAGCCAATTTACGCGACGTGATTCTCGAATTGCGTGCGGAGTATCGCTTATAAGAGGACACATTTATGAAATGGAAATTAACAAAAGACTTACCAGAACTGAAAGGAAAAATCTTTCCAAGTCAAACAGAGGGTTTTTACTTTCAGGTGGTGAGTGCCAGCAAAAAACAAGGCTTAGAAATCGTAGCGCTCGATGATGTGAACGAGCGCTATCAGTTATTTGATATTCCAACAACGAGTAGCAGTATCGCTCAAGCCTTGCGCGAAGAGGCAAGTAAGCTAGCGTTCCTTTGGTTGCATCCTGAGCAATCGAGTATCAAAGAGGCACGCCAGAAGTGGACGAAGTGGATGACCGAAAATATCGTCCCGTATCATGGCAATCCGTTTGAGAAGACGGAGGCGATGGGCTTTATGGTCGAAGATAAAGGCAAATGGTATGGGCTTATGATGGAAGTGCCGCTTCAAAAACTAGGAGTGGCTTCCCAGGCGAATGCCCTTATTTTGAACGTGAAGATCCATCCGGAAGACAAGGAACGACTCATTGCGACTGATGGGGTTTATGAAGCCTATCATATGAATAAGAAACATTGGATTTCAATTGCACTGAATGTGTGCACAGATGATGCACTCATTAAAGAGT
>CALCML010000130.1 GCA_937967765.1 uncultured Carnobacterium sp. | reverse complement strand
ATACGATGCCCGATATCGACTTGGATTTTCCAGATGATAAGCGTGAAGATATTTTAGCCTATATCGTTTCAAAATATGGCAACCAAAACGTAGCGCAGATTGTGACATTCGGTACGCTTGGGGCGAAACAAGTGATTCGCGATGTGTGTAAAGTCTTTGGCGAAAACATCATTACGGTTCAGAAGTTTTCAAACAATATCGCTCAAGGGAAAGTAACGTTAGAGCAAACCTATAAAGAAAATAAGGCGTTTAGAGAACATGTAGACAGTAGTGAACGTAATCGTAAGCTCTATCAAGTGGCCAGAGCGCTCGAAGGACTTCCACGCCATTCGTCTGTCCATGCGGCCGGAGTCGTGTTATCACAAGACGTGTTAACAAAGACCGTTCCTTTAATGAAACGAGACAAAGGGTATTCGGCGTCACTTCAGGAAGCCGATTGGATGCTTACGCAATATGCCATACAGGCTGTTGAAAAAGTCGGCCTTCTTAAGATGGACTTACTTGGATTAAGCAACCTGACATTGCTTCATAAGGCGATTCAACAAACGCAAAAGATTACGAAGAAGTCAATTGATATTACGAAGATTCCTTTAGACGATCCTCGTACGTTTGAGCTTTTCCAGAAGGCACAAACAAACGGAATTTTCCAATTCGAGTCAGACGGAATTCGTCGTGTCTTGAAGGATATGCAACCAACAGCGTTCGAAGATTTAGTAGCAGTGCTTGCACTTTATCGTCCAGGTCCAATGGAGCAAATTCCACACTTTATTAATCGTAAAAAGGGAACGGAAATTGTTCAGTATCCTCACACGTCGCTTCAAAAGATTCTTGAACCGACATACGGTATCTTGGTTTACCAAGAACAAGTTATGCAGGCGGCTAGTGAAATGGCTGGCTTTACTCTAGGAGAAGCGGACATTTTACGTCGTGCCATCGGGAAGAAGAATAGTGATGCAATTGCGGCACAAAAAGAAAAATTTGTGCACGGAGCACTTTCGAAAGGGTATAAACAAGAAGATGCCGAGACGGTATATGACTATATCGAAAAGTTTGCCAACTATGGATTTAACAA
Source organism: uncultured Carnobacterium sp. (assembly GCA_937967765.1). Classification (GTDB taxonomy): domain Bacteria; phylum Bacillota; class Bacilli; order Lactobacillales; family Aerococcaceae; genus Granulicatella. The sequence goes on along the minus strand of CALCML010000130.1, from coordinate 7,318 downwards.
GTCACACGCGGTGGCTTACGCGATGTTGTCGTATCAATTAGCTTACTTAAAAGCAAATTATCCAACGGCATTCTTTACCGCCTTGTTCCAAAACGCGAGTGCGAAATCAGCGAAGTTACAAGACTATCTTATTGAAGCACGTCAGTTAGGAATTGAAATCTTACCACCAAGTATCAATCGTAGTTATGCAGATTTCGTGGCAGACGATAGTGGAGTCATTGTTGGGCTCAATAATATTAAGGGGATTCGCCGAGACTTTGTGGAAAGTATCGTGAAGAATCGTTATGAGTATGGTCCCTTCAAAGGTTTCCAAGACTTTGCTTACCGTATGGGCGCCCAATATACGAAAGAACCACTTTTAATGGCGTTGATTAACGCAGGGGCTTTTGATGAATTTGGTGAAACAAGGGCGACGCTGAAGGCGAATGTGGATGCGGTAGCTAAGAGTGTGAAGTTCCACGGCTTGAATTTATCGCTAGAAGATGACTTAGAAGTGGCGTTCACACATGTGGAAGAAGAACCACTCCTACAACGAATTGAAGAAGAAATCGAGGTTCTTGGATTTTCAGTTTCTCCGCATCCTTCCTCAAAATATGATCCTCTTGTGAAGAGTGGATGGATTACTCCGGTACAAACTGTCTTTGAAGAAGGGTATATGCGATTCGTAGGGATGATTGTGGACATTCGTAAAATCTCGACTCGTAAAGGAGAGCAGATGGCGTATGTCACACTTCAAGATGCGTCTGGAATGATGGATGTTGTCGTCTTTCCGTCTACGCTTGCCGAAGTCTATCAACATCTGCAACAAAACACGATGGTTCTTGCGGAAGGTCGTGTGAAGAGAGGGCAAAAGGGACAATGGCAATTACAATTAAACCGCATGTATCCGATGAGTTTTGCAGATAAGCTCCTTGAAGATGCTGCCAAGATATTGAAAATTGCGATTCGTCCGGAGAAACATACTCCAGAAATCTATGCAGAAATCAAGCAACTCGTTACTAAATATAAAGGAGTGACACCTGTTGAATTATTCCTCGTGAATAGTAAAACGCTTGTAAAGAATTCTTTTGCAAACGGTGTAAACCTTGAGTCGAAGCTAATCCCTAGTCTTATCGACATTTTAGATAAAGAATGTATAAAAATTGTAAAATGAAAAAGTTTATGAAAATGAAAGACATTTGTAAAAAAAAGTGATAAAATGAGAACAAATGGGCTTGTTCCAGTAAAAATAAATCTAAGAGGTGAATCTTTGTGAAACGCATTGCTGTTTTAACAAGTGGAGGAGATGCTCCAGGGATGAATGCCGCTGTACGTGCCATCGTACGTAAGGGTATTTATGAAGGCTTTGAAGTATACGGAATTAACTATGGTTTTGCCGGGTTAGTAGCTGGTGATATCCGTAAATTAAATCCGTCAGACGTGAGTGACTTGATTGGTCGCGGGGGTACATTCTTGTATTCTGCACGTTATCCAGAATTCGCAAACCGCGAAGGACAAGAAAAAGGAATCGAACAATTAAAGAAATTCGGTATTGAAGGTCTTGTTGTTATCGGTGGTGACGGAAGCTATCAAGGGGCCGTTGCCTTAACAAAACTTGGTTTCCCAACTGTTGGGGTTCCAGGAACAATCGACAATGATATTCCAGGTACGGAATATACAATCGGTTTTGATACTGCCATCAATACTGTATTAGAAGCGCTAGACCGTCTTCGTGATACTGCGACATCACACGTTCGTACGTTTATCGTTGAAGTTATGGGCCGTCGTGCTGGAGATATCGCACTTTGGACAGGGGTTGCCAGTGGTGCAGAACAAATTTTGATTCCAGAACAAGATTTTGATTTAGAAACTGTCGCTAAAGAAATCAAACAAGGTCGCTTGAACGGTAAGAAACATACATTAATCATTCTTGCAGAAGGTGTGATGTCAGGCGATGAACTTGCGAAGAAATTACGTGAATACGATAGTGACTTCCATACACGTGTTACAGTATTAGGACACGTTCAACGTGGTGGAGCTCCAAGTGCTCGTGACCGTGTACTTGCAAGTCGTATGGGTGCCAAAGCAATCGATTTATTAAAAGAAGATATCGGTGGCGTGTGTGTCGGCGTGAAAGCAGAACAAATTATCTATAGCGATATCGTTGAAACATTAGCAAACGGCAAACATTTACCTAACTTAGAGTTGTGTCAACTAAATAAAGAAATTTCATTCTAAAAACTAAAGGAGTCAACAGAAAATGAAAAGAACTAAAATCGTATGTACAATTGGACCTGCTAGTGAAGCACCAGAAAAATTAGCAGCATTAGCAGAAGCAGGGATGAACGTTGCACGTTTAAACTTCTCACATGGTGACCATGAAGAACATTTAGCACGTATCATCACAATCAAAAAAATTCGTAAAGAAACAGGTCGTGTTATCGCGATTCTTTTAGATACAAAAGGACCAGAAATCCGTACACATGATATGGAAAATGGTGCGATTGAATTCCACACTGGTGATGTTGTTCGTATTTCAATGACTGAAGTTTTAGGAACAAAAGAAAAATTCTCTATTACTTACCCAGAATTAATCAACGATGTTAAACCTGGATCGATTATCTTAGTAGATGATGGTTTAGTAGGGTTAGCAGTTACTGAAGTAGACCACGCAAATGGCGAAATCGTCTGCGTAGTAAACAACAGTGGTGTTGTTAAAAACAAAAAAGGAATTAACGTTCCTGGTGTTAAAACAAAATTACCTGGTATCACTGAAAAAGACCGTGCAGATATTATCTTCGGTATTGAAAATGATATTGACTTCATCGCAGCAAGTTTTGTTCGTCGTGCTTCAGACGTTCAAGAAATCCGCGATTTATTAAAAGAATATAACGCAACTCACATCCAAATTATTCCAAAAATCGAAAACCAAGAAGGTATCGACAACATTGACGAAATCTTAGCGTTATCTGATGGTTTAATGGTTGCTCGTGGAGACATGGGTGTTGAAATCGCTGCGGAAGAAGTTCCAATCGTTCAAAAAATGTTAATCAAGAAATGTAACACATTAGGTAAACCAGTTATCACTGCAACTCAAATGTTAGATTCAATGCAACGTAACCCACGTCCAACACGTGCGGAAGTTGGTGACGTAGCGAACGCTATCTTCGATGGTACAGATGCAGTTATGTTATCTGGTGAGTCTGCAGCAGGGGATTACCCAGTTGAAGCTGTTCGTACAATGGCTAACATCTGTGTTCGTACAGAACAAGAAATCCGTGTACGTGACAAATTCAAATTAAAAGCATTCGATGAAACTGATGTGGCAGAAGCTATCGGCCGTTCAGTAGCTCATACAGCTAAAAACTTAAAAGTGAAAACAATCGTTGCTGCAACTGAATCAGGACATACTCCAAAAATGATTTCTAAATTCCGTCCTGACGCAACAATTTTAGGTGTGACTTCTTCTGAACGTCAACAACGTGCATTGGCATTAATCTGGGGTGTGAAACCAGTAATCGTTGAACGTGCTAAGTCTACAGATGAAATGTTCGAAATCTGTATGCAAGCAGTTCGTGACAACCACAATGCTAAAGAAGGCGATTTAGTAATCATCACTGCTGGTGTACCTTTAGGAATTAAAGGAACAACAAACATGATGAAAGTTGCTCGCGTATAATTCATTTAAATCATAATAAAAAGCTTGAACAAACCGTAAAAAGTTGTTCAAGCTTTTTTGTTATATGGAACCATTTGATAAAATGTAGAGAAATCGTTAGAAATACAAGGAGTTAAATGACTGTAAGCCCTATTTTGTGGTAAAATAAAAGGACAAATGTAGAAGAAGGAGGTTTGTTATGACAAGTGAATTATCGACCGTTGTTCAAGCCATTATCACGGATGAAAATGAAAAGTACTTTTTCGTTCAAAAGAGTGGAGAAACATTCCGTCTAAAAAAAGACGACGCTACCGAATCACTAAAGATAGGTGATGTAGTAACGGGATTCTTATATGAGAATTCTTCCCGTAAAAAAGTCTTTACGCTCAACATTCCTGAAGTAACAAATGAAAGTTATGGATGGGCAAGCGTGACACAAGTCAGAAAAGACTTAGGCGTATTCGTGGATATTGGTTTAGAAGATAAAGATATGGTAGTTTCATTGGATGAACTTCCAAGTATGAAAGAGTTATGGCCTAAGAAAAATAATCGTTTATATGTCACTCTAATTAAAGATAAAAAGGACCGCACATGGGCAACGATGGGAGACGGTCAAGCATTAAATGAAAAAGTTGTTCGTGGTCATAAAGGATTATTGAATAAAGATTTAACAGGAACAGTGACACAAGTAAAACTTGTAGGAACAACGATTTTCACACCAGAAGGGTATAAATTATTCTTGCATCCTTCGGAGCGCTTATATGAACCAACGCTCGGAGAAGAAATTACCGTTCGTGTGATTGGTCTTCGTCCTGACGGGGTACTGAATGTATCGATGCGTCCACGTGCGCACGAGGCTATTGGAGACGATGCAGAGATGATTGTAGCGATGCTGAAGAATCGTCCAACACATACACTTCCTTATTGGGATAAAACAGATCCAAAAACGATTAAAGAGATTTTTGGAATTAGTAAAGGGCAATTCAAACGTGCCATTGGTAATTTATTAAAAGCAAAACGAATTACACAAGAAGAAGGATTTATCCATCTGATTGAAGAATAATGAGTGGAGGCGAGTCGCTTGTCATCTATTTCTATTGAAGGGATTCAAAAGAAATTACAAGAAGAAGGTTTTAAACTGACCCTGCAAAGACAGGCAACGGTTGAAATCCTTCTAGAACATCTGAATGAACTCCTGACGGCTGAAGAAATCTACATGTATGTGAAGCAGAAGTATCCGGATATTGGATTAGCTACTGTGTATCGAACATTGGAGATTTTAACCGACTTAGGAATCATTTCTAGAAATCTGTTTGATGATGGCATTGGCCGTTATCATTTGAAACAAACCGTTAATCGTCATTTTGCGCATCATCTCTTATGCGTGAAATGCGGTCAAATCCAAGAAGTTGAAGAGGATTTGCTTGTTGATGTTGAACAAAAAGTATTAGAGCAATTTCAATTTCAAGTACTCGATCATCGCCTAACGTTCCACGGAATTTGCAAGAATTGCCAGCAAAAGGAAGGGTAGAAGATGAAAGAAATACACTACTTCCTGGATAGTATTACCGTTCAAGGTCTATCCGATAATACCGTTCAAAGTTATAAACGGGACTTGGAAAAGTTTTCTCAGTTTTTAGAAGAACAAAAGGTGACACGTCTTCAAGATGTGGATCATACAACGATGGTACTGTTTCTTCAGAAATTGAAAAAAGATGAATATGCAGTAAGTTCAACAAGCCGCATGATTAGCTGCTTGAAGAAGTTCTTCCAGTTTCTCGTGCAAGAGCGCATGATAGAAAAAGACCCGACGCAACAAATTCATCCGCCAAAACCGAAGAAGCAGTTGCCAAAAGCGCTCAGTATCGATGAGGTCAATCGATTGTTGGAGGTACCAGATACCTCAACGGTTCTAGGCTTAAGAGATAAGGCGATGCTCGAACTCTTATATGCAACTGGGATGCGTGTGAGCGAACTGATTAGCATTGAACTCAGTGATTTGCATTTGGAACTTGGATTCCTACAAACGATTGGGAAAGGGAATAAACAACGCATTATCCCAATCGGTCAAGAAGCAACCAACTGGATTCAAAACTATTTAGAGTATGCTCGTCCAGCCTTAGAAGACGAGAAGAAGTTATCGAATGTCTTATTTTTAAATCACAGAGGCGGACCGTTTACTCGTCAAGGTTTCTGGAAGAATTTGAAGAAAATCGTTCAGACGGCCATGATTACAAAGGAAGTGAGCCCGCATACATTGCGCCATTCCTTTGCAACCCATATTTTAGAAGCGGGTGCCGACCTTCGAATCGTGCAAGAACTACTTGGGCACTCAGATATTAGTACGACACAAATTTATACACATATTACAAACGAACGAATGAAGGAAATTTACAAACAAGCACATCCTCGTTCGTAATAAAGAAAATGGAGATGGAAACTATGAAATTTAAAAGAATACATGTCATTGTAATGGACTCTGTAGGGATTGGAGAAGCACCAGATGCTGCAAAATTTGATGATGCAGGTTCACATACTTTAGGTCATATTTCAGAAACTGTGGGCTTAAATGTGCCAAATATGCAACGTTATGGTTTAGGAAATATCGCTCCTTTAAAAACAGTTCCACCAGTAGAACATCCAGAAGGAAGCTATACTAAACTTGAAGAAGTTTCTGTTGGTAAAGATACAATGACAGGTCACTGGGAATTAATGGGATTAAATATTAAAACTCCTTTCCGTGTATTCCCTGATGGTTTCCCACAAGAATTATTAGACCGTATTTCTGAGTTCTCAGGAAGAGGAATCGTATGTAACTTACCATACAGTGGTACAGCGGTTATCGATGACTATGGTAAACACCAAATGGAAACAGGCGATTTAATCGTTTATACTTCTGCTGATCCTGTAATGCAAATTGCAGCTCACGAAGACATTATTCCGCTAGAAGAGTTATACCGTATTTGCGAATACGCTCGTGAAATTACAAAAGATGATCCATATATGATTGGTCGTATTATCGCACGTCCTTATGTGGGTGAACCAGGCAACTTCCAAAGAACTTCAAACCGTCATGACTATGCGTTAAGTCCATTTGGCGAAACAACATTAGACTTCTTGAAGAAAGATGGATTTGATGTGATTGCGATTGGTAAGATTAACGATATCTTCAACGGACAAGGAATTACTGAATTCGTTCGTACAAAAGATAATATGGATGGCGTGGATAAATTAGTGGAAGTATTGAAGAAAGACTTCACAGGTATGAGTTTCTTAAACTTAGTAGACTTCGATGCGGTATATGGACACCGTCGTAATACAAAAGGATACGGAGAAGCATTAGAAGCATTCGATGCTCGTATTCCAGAAATCGTTGAAAACATGCAAGAAGATGATTTATTAATTATTACAGCTGACCACGGAAACGACCCAACGTTCAAAGGGACTGACCACACTCGTGAGTACATTCCAGTGTTAGCTATTAGTAAATCATTGAAACACCCAACACACTTACCAGAAGGCCACTTCAGTGATATCGCAGAAACAATTAGCGAAAACTTTGGTGTAGCATCAACTGGTAACGGAACAAGCTTCTTAAAAGAATTAAACTAATATAGAAAGAGGGAACAACATGAGCAAATACGAACAATTAGTTGAAACAAAAACGTTTTTACAAGAAAA
>CALCML010000129.1 GCA_937967765.1 uncultured Carnobacterium sp. | reverse complement strand
CGAATTTCGCCAAAATCGAAAACGGCCGTCGCAAGGAAGATAAACTCGATTTCCTTGAAGACTGGGGCCAAACGACCCTGACATCGCTCATGGAAGCCCAAGGAAGCCGCACCGCAATCATCGCTTCTGGCGGAGTGAAGACACCAATGGACATGGCTAAATGCTTCGCGCTTGGAGCAAGCCTTGTCGGATTGTCTGGTGAAATGTTGCATCTCGTACGTAAAGACGACTCCCTTCCAGACGCAATCAATACGGTTCAAACATGGAAAGAGCAACTGACAACCATCTTAACACTTGTCGGTGCTGATAGTATTTCTAGTCTCCAACAAGCTCCTATCGTGGTTGCACCAAGCATCCAAAACTGGTGTGATGCCCGTGGGATTGATTGGAAACATCTTGCACAACGTTAAAAACAAAAAGAGCTTAGGCGATTTGCCTAAGCTCTTTTCTATTTTTACGGGAAAAATAAGTAATGGATAATGCGCAGTACGTAGAAGAAAATTCCCACGATGAGTAAAATGACCATCGCGACATGCACATACGGCCCTACTGGTGTATTCACGAAAGCTTGTAGCGCTGGGATTTTTGTATATAAGACAAAGTACAAGGCGCTAATCCAAAACCCGAGTCCTAATAATCTTTTCATGAGAGGTCCTTTCTATAAAACAAAGTACTGCATGATCAAGCTAGAGACAGCCACCATAAACCAAGTTGCTAAACCTGTTAAGATTGGTTTTGCCCCTGCTTCTTTGAATTGTTGGAACGATACTTGCATTCCGATTCCTGCTAATGCCATCGCCATCAACCATTTAGACGCTAATTTTGCATACGGTACAAGGAAATTTGGGAATAATCCCACACTTGTAATGATGGAAGCGACCATAAACCAGATGATAAACATTGGCACGATTTTCTTCCATTGTACGCTTTGCCCTTCTTGTTTCATACGGCGTGCTTCAACTAAAGACAACACGAGACACGCTGGAACAATCATCAACGCACGAGTAAGTTTCACGATTGTTGCGATTTCTAAGGCTTCCGCACTGTAACTTGCGCCGGCTGCGACCACGCTTGATGTATCGTTAATCGCTGTCCCTGCCCAGAGTCCGAATTGCGACGCGTCCATGCCCATCATATGTCCTAAGAATGGGAAGAGGAATACCGCGATAACGTTGAATAGGAAAATCGTTGAAATCGACAACGCCACTTCATCGTCTTCGGCTTTAATAATCGGTGAAGCTGCCGCAATCGCAGAGCCCCCACAAATCGCTGTCCCGAAGCCAACAAGAATCTTCAACGGACGAGATAATTTGAAGAAGTTTCCTACCAATAGCGCTGTTAAGAAGGCCACAGAAATGGTCACGATGGTTACTGGGAACGATGACGCACCTGTTTGGCTTACTTGCGCAAACGACATTGTAAATCCTAGCGCGATAATCGAATAATGTAATAATTTTTTCGCTGAATAATTAATCCCCGGTCTAAAATCACTTGGGA
>CALCML010000128.1 GCA_937967765.1 uncultured Carnobacterium sp. | reverse complement strand
CAATTGAAGTGTCATAGTATTTCACACGTTTGTTAACCGCTGTTACGCTGTCCCCTACTAATGTTGGGATTAAGAACGCTTGGTCTTTAGCATATGCTTGCCATTCTTTGTAGAATTCTACGTTCTTAGCTTCATCAAATGCTTCTGTAGAAGCAATTTTCTTGATGATGTTTGTACCTTCTTCGTTTACATAACGAGAGAAGTTGAACTTAGCAGTTTCACCGAATAAGTTTGCTGGGTTTGGATCATAACCAACACCCCATCCAGCTGCGAATACATCGATTTCTGGATCATCCGATTGAACTTTTTCGTAGAAGTTATTTGATTCGATTGTACGACCTGTGTAAAGTTGTACGTCTAATCCAATTTCTTTCCACCATAATAAGTATTGTTGAACTAATGATTCGTTGGCAGCGTCACGAGTACGTGCAGCAAAGTTGATTTGTAATTTAGAACCATCTTTGTTTTCACGAAGTCCGTCGCCGTCTACGTCTTTATATCCAGCTTCATCTAATAATTGTTTCGCTTTTTCTGGATTGTAAGTGAACCCTTCTTGTTCTTTGTTATATACGTCTTTGAAGAATGGTAAGATGATTGAGTTTGTACCATAGTTTAATCCGTTATATAAGTTTTCACCAGCTGCGTCGATATCTAATGCATAACCCATCGCTTGACGTAAGTTTACATCAGCCATTTTCGCATTTGGATCTGTTACGTTTTTACCTTGAGCCTTGTCGTATTTACCTAAGTGGAACGCGATATATTCATAAGCAGGCGCAAATGAACTTACGTAAGTTACGTTTGTTAAATCTTTGAATGCTTCGTATTGAGCACTTGGCATTGTCGCGATATCGTAGTTACCAGCTTTCATTTCTGAAACAATTGCATCTGGTGATACAACTTGCATTACTACTTTATCTAATTTCGGACGACCTTTGTAGAAGTATTCGTTCGCTTTCAATGTTACAGATTCCCCTGCAACTACTGATTCAATTGTGAAGGCACCAAGACCTACTACTTTAGAACCACGAACGTATTCGCTTTGTTCCCATTCTTTTACAGGGATATCTTTAAAGATGTGTTTTGGCATTGTGTATGCTGGGATTGCACCACCTGCTAATTGCATAGATGGTAACATTTTTTCAAAGTGAAGTTTCACTGTGTAGTCATCCACTTTTTCAACACCAGAGATTTTATCTGATTTACCTTCGTGGAAATCTTTCATCCCTACGATGTTTGTGTAACGGTCGTTGTAACGAGAACCTGTGTAATCTTTGTTACCGATTGCTTCGATAGCGAAGATATAGTCATCGATTGTAAATGGTTGTCCGTCTGACCATTTGTAGTCTTTCGCGTTTAAAGTAATTGTTGCTGTTTTTCCTTCAACATCTAATTCGATAGAAGCTAAACCAGTGTTTGTTAATTTACGGTTTTCATCGTATTCGAACATTGATTGATCCACTTGGCTCGCAATTGTTGAGTCAGTTGAGTTTGATGCTAATTCGTCGATGAAGATACCACTGAATGGTGATGCCGCTACAAGTGCGTATTTTAATGTTCCGCCTTTGATTGGTGTTCCTTCATGTGTCACTTCTGCGTTAAATTTTGATTTTGAAGAAGCTTTTGATGCTTCAGATGAAGTGTTGCTTTTATTTGCTGATCCACAAGCTGCTAATGTTAGCGCTGCTGCAGCTGATAAGAATACTAAACTCTTCTTTTTCATTTTTCCTCCGCTCTCAGACACCCGATTCAACTTCCTCAGTATGTTGAATTGTCTGACAAATTAATTCTTGATGTTAATTCTAACATAATTTTAATTTTTTGCAAGCAAAATCTCTAAAAATTTTAA
>CALCML010000127.1 GCA_937967765.1 uncultured Carnobacterium sp. | reverse complement strand
GATACATAAATGGTTATTTTTTGTGAAATATTACAGGGTAAAATGTGAATTTTTGGCGATTTTTTGGAGCGGATTTCTATTTTTCAACTCTTACACACTCCTCTTTATGACACCCGAAAAAAGTTTTGTTACAAACGGTTTCAACTCCAAAGAAATATGGTATATTTAACGTATCTTGGAAGAATAGAAGGGAGCTATTTTTATGATATTAACATTGACGATGAATCCGGCGGTCGATATCGGGTATACCGTTGATACATTAAAGATTGATACGGTCAATCGTACAAAAAGGGTGAGCAAAACTCCTGGAGGGAAAGGACTGAACGTGAGTCGCGTACTGAAGCAACTCGGTTCGCCGGTGTTAGCGACGGGGTTACTCGGGGGACATATTGGAGCCTTTATTAAAGAAAAACTGGATGAAGGTGGCTTGCAAAATGACTTCTACCCGATCCAATCGGAAACTCGTAATTGTATTGCCATCCTACACGAAGGACTTCAAACGGAAATCTTAGAGGCTGGTCCTACGATTACACCAGAGGAACAAGCAGGTTTCCTCGCACACTTTGAAAACTTATTAAAAGAAGTCGATCTCATCACGATTTCTGGTAGCTTGCCTGCTGGAATGGACGACGATTTATACGCAACAATCATTGAAAAAGCTGCTGCAGTAGGCCTTCCTGTGCTTTTAGACACTTCTGGAAAGACATTGAAGATTGCACTCGAAGCTGCTACTAAGCCAGCTTTAATTAAGCCAAACCAAGAAGAACTCGCTGGATTACTAGGGGTTCCTGAAGCAACGACGGTTGAAGAATTGAAGAAGCAATTGAATTCTCCGCTCTTTGACGGGGTGGATTGGGTGGTTGTTTCGCTTGGGTCAAAAGGCGCATTGGCAAAACATGAAGGACTCTTCTATAAAGTTAACATCCCAAAAGTCAACGCCGTGAATCCTGTTGGCTCTGGAGACTCAACGATTGCTGGGTTAGCGCATGCGATTACAAAAGGCGAAAGCAGCGAGACCATTTTAAAAACTGCTGTAACTGCAGGTACGCTCAATGCCATGGAAGCTCAGACTGGCTTTATTAACATGGATAACTTCGATACCATTTTCAATGCGGTAACGGTGGAAAAAGTATAAAAAAATAAATTGGATTTTGGAAAAGCCTTATGGCTATCATCATAGTGACGGTAACGTTGTACCGGTTCGAGCCGAAGTCTCTCACCTTTAAAGCCTCAAAGAGGGCGTACGGATTATAAATCCTACGCCCTCTTATTCGTTTTAATACGAAACACGTTACTGTCACTATTGAAGCCATACACTTTCCGAAATCCAAAATCAATTCCTGCTTCTCCATCAAGGTTGCCGCATTGAAAGGATCTTGTCATAAAGCAGTCGTGCTTCCATGGGATTGAGCGGGTGCAGTTCTAAATGGGAAGGTGCACAGCTTTGCATTCGAAATGCGCTGCCTAAAATCTTGAGTTTTAGAGGCAACAAATTAGGGCTTTTGACCAAAAAGTTATTTTGCAATATAACGTATATGTTATATCGTGTTTTTTACATTTGCTTTTGAAATGTTGTTGTGTAGGAGTTTATAGAGTGTTTGGAAATCTATTTAAAAAACTTTTTTATTTTCCAAGTTTGTGAACTGCTCGTTATCGTCAGGTTAGTTAAGAATAATTTTCTAAGTGACTTTATATATAACAGGCACAGGATGATTCTAGAGAATACTGCGGATTTTATCATCACAGTAACGTGGTAGAGCATAAAAACGAGGGAGAAAGACAGAAATGTCATGGATACATTTGTATCTATGGCATTTCGTTTTCT
>CALCML010000126.1 GCA_937967765.1 uncultured Carnobacterium sp. | reverse complement strand
TCCAGTGATGAGTGCTACTTTTCCTTCTAATTTTTTCATGGTTTTCTCTCCTTTAATATTCTTTTTCTCCATCAGGGGTTTCAATAGTTACTTTGACATGTTTCCAACGAATGAGGACCATCCATAACCAGATGCACACACCGACTCCCATATACACGGCAAATGAAATCCAAGAACCGATTCCTTGTCCAAGCGTACAGAAGAATGCGATGGCAAGCATGATCACCATGGCCATAATGCGTAAGGCATTTCCACCTTTAACCGTATTTTTATTATTGACATACCACTCAGGATGCTTGTTGCGGATGCGAACTGCGGAAATCATGGTTAAGGCGTACGCGCAGGCACAACCAAATGACATCAAGTTGAAGAAGTCATTCATGAAGGTCGTCGCATTTTGCAACAAGATAAAGATTAAGCTAATCACGAGTAGGAAGATATTCGGTAAAATTGGTTGTTGGTGACGGTTGAGTTTCATAAAGGCTTGTGGAAGGAAGTTGTTCTTACCCATTGAGTACAACATCCGTACCGTTGACATCCAGAATCCTAAGATGGATGCGAGCATTCCAAGTAAAATCGAAATGCAACCGTAGATGAGCGGCCATACTTTCCAGCCTAAGATTTTCTCCATGGCGATAATCGACATAAAGCCGTTTGACGCATCATTGGCTAGAAGATTATCAAAGGTATCGAGCCCTGCCACGCAGAAGAAGAAAAACGTATAGATGATTCCACAAGTCAAAACGGAACCACAGATAGCCTTCTTTGTATTCGAGATTGGGAAGTCCCCTTCTTCCACCATTTGCGGAACGGTCTCAAAACCGAAGTACGGTGTAATCAGAAGCGCCATCCCGATAATCCAGCCCGGAATAATAAAGGTACTATCCACATTTGATTGGAATAGATTTGAAAAATTACTAATGTTCCAATGTCCGGACGTGAGTAAGAGGATGCCCGTGATAATCGTTGTTGTAATATTGGCGAACAAGAAGAACGCCTGCGCTTTAACGAGCATCTGAACATCCTGCAAGCTCAACACGAATACAAACAAAAGAATCACGATGGCAATCATCATAATATTGTTGAAGCTGAGGGCGAGCCCAAATGTTCGACTAATAAAGGTGGCGATGGCCATTACTACAGCCGGTGGAACGGAAATCCAGGCAGCCATAATTAACCATGAGGCTAAGAATCCGGCATGCTTATTAATGCCGACCGTGTTGTAGATGAGTTCCCCACCAGCCGTTTTGAACAGTGGCGAGATTTCACTATAAACAAGCGCGATTGGGAGAATGGCCAGTGTCATCAGTGCAAAAGCTAAAAATGTACCTGGCCCACAATAATTATAAAAAACTGAATCCCAATAACTGACAAATGTGAAAATTGATCCTGTTGCGACGGTGTAAACAAATACGATTTTTAGACTTTTCTGTAATCCATTACTATTTTCTTTGGTTGACACATAAATCCCTTCTTTATATTTTTATACAATTGGTAACGGCGCCTGTTACTGTTTGCACTTTAAGTGTACTCCTTTGCTCAATAGTTATCAAGATAACATTCCGTTATTTAACGTTTTCTTCTGGAAATATTCGTATTATGTGATTTTTTATACATTTTACAAACGTACAAAAAAATCGCCTTCCAGAAGGCGTACCTTCCGTCCAGCGATGGTTTTCGTTTCAATTGTTATTCTTGTCCTTTTACTTCCGGCGTTGCGACATCCTCACCAAACCATTT
>CALCML010000125.1 GCA_937967765.1 uncultured Carnobacterium sp. | reverse complement strand
CTAGATTCAATAATCACGTGAGACCCTGGAATATTTTGCGCATGAAGCCATAAGTATTCCTTCTTCGCTTGTCGAAGTGTTAATTGGTCGTTTTGTAAGTTATTTCGTCCAACCAAGATTCGTGTGCCGTCTGTTGCATAAAACACATGTGGTTTCGCGCCACCTTGTTTCTTAATACCTTTTTTCAACGCAGAACGTTTTAAGTAGCCACTCTCAACAAGTTCTTCACGAATGGCTTCTAAGTTAAATACATCCGCTTCTTCGATTTGGTAAATAACACTCTCGAGGTAGTCCATTTCATTCTTCGTTGCTTCTTGTTGCTCGTGAATATGCGTTACTGCATTTCTTAGTTTTTGATATTTTTTAAAATACGCCTGCGCATTTTGAGAAGCCGTTAATAATGGATTTAATGGAATCGTCACTTCTTCATAGTCCTCGTAGAAGTTTTGAACCGTTACACTACTTGCACCTTTTTCAATTTGGTGTTGATACGTATTAATTAAATCACCGTAAACACGATAATGATCTGCATCCTCAGTTCTGGCTAAATCTTCATCGAGTTTTACCATCTTCTCACGGTTTTTACGAAGTTCTGATTTCAACATTTGCAATAGATGTCCTGCTAATTGCTGAATCTTCTCTTCTTGAATCTTCTGTACATAGTATGCACTTAGTAATTCAGATAGGGTCTCAAAGCTTTGGGACTCACCCGTCTTACTCAAATACGGAAACGGTAAAAAGTACGTCTTCCCATCCTCTGCCTTTGTAAGTGTAGGCTGAATCGCTGTATTTCCTTCTTCAAGATAATGATGTAAGGCTTCTGCTAAGCTTTGGCCTTCTCTTTCACTACGTTCAACAATCTCATGAGCGGATTGCTTACTAATCCCTTGAAAGACATTCATCAATGTTCTCTCTCCTGGTTCTCCGATAAATGGATGCAATAAACTATCTAGTTCGAATAATGAATAATCAAAAGGATTCTTCTTCTGCGTTTGAGGTGGCATCACATAGCTTGCACCTGGTTGTAAGGTACGATAACTGTTTTGACCAAGAGAGACACGTTTCACACAATCAATAATCGTGTTGTCTTCTTGATTCACTAGAAATAGATTACTATGACGTCCCATCATCTCAATTGTGAAACGATATCCAGCCTTATCCCCAAGTTCATCACGTGTGGAAACGTCCAACTGTAAAATACGGTCATTTTCTACTTGAGTGAATGATTGGATAATAGATCCTTCTAAATACTTACGAAGAATCATACAAAAGTTAGGAGCAACTTCTGGATTCT
>CALCML010000124.1 GCA_937967765.1 uncultured Carnobacterium sp. | reverse complement strand
GTGTTGTAAACACGATAAAAATCGTTAAGGCTTTTCTGGCCATCTCTTGCGAAATACTATGGTGTCTAAATTGAATCATTTTCTCATCATACACTTCTGAACGAATGAATAAGAGAACCACTAAGAAAGTCGTAGTCTTCACCCCACCGGCAGTCCCACCAGGAGAACCTCCGATAAGCATTTGAATACAATAAAGCAACAGGCTCGTTGGATGAGCGGTCGTATAATCGATTGTCGCAAATCCAGCCGTTCTCATTGTTACCGTTTGGAAGAAGCATACGAGTACCTTATCGAAAAATGGAAGATTCGCAATAGTATCAGGATTATTCCATTCGGTTAATAACGTTAAAACCGTCCCGCTAAGAAGAATAATCCCCGTCAACCAAAGAACAATCTTTGTATGGTAATGCAATCGACGATAGAATGATTTTTTCTTTTTGCTCTTTGTCGACCCTCTCATAGCTAAATAGCTATTTTTGATATCAAACCAAACAGAAAAACCAATCCCACCAAGAATAATAAGAGCCGCAACCACTAAGTTTAAGAGCGGATCTGTCGCGTAGTTAATAAGGCTGTTCGATCCTAGGTTATCAAATCCCGCATTACAAAACGCAGAAATCGCAAAGAAGAACGCGGTGAAGATTCCTTTTCCAGTTCCTAGTTCCGGAACGAAACGGAATGATAGAATGACAGCCGCACCAAATTCTATAAAGAATGTATATTTAAAAATGGTTGTTAAATACTTCTTGAAATCTTGGCCATCATCTCGGTTTAAACTATCTTGCAAGGCTAGTTTGCTAACGAGTGACATCTTTTTCCCCGCATCATAGAGGAAAAAGGCAATAATACTCATTAATCCTAATCCACCGATTTGCATTAAAATCATACAAATGACTTGTCCAAAAGTATTGTACGTTTCGGCGACTGGTTGCGTCGATAGCCCTGTTACACACACCATCGATACGGTTGTAAATAAATGGTCAAAATACGAAGCCTTTGACGTTGCCAGTTGTGAAATCGGCAAATTGAGTAGTAACGACCCTACCAAAATCACAATGGCAAAACTGGCCGCAATGCGTTTTGGAATGGAATCTTTAAATAAGAAACGAATCATCTTCGTCCCTCCTATTCTATTCAAAAATACTGGCTCAAAATAAAAAGAGCAGAATATAATCGATATTCTACTCTTCCTATCGGCTAATTACAACCGTTAACTATTCAGTTAAATGTGTTGTGAAAAAACTATTCCACCACTTGATATTCTTTCGCTTCACCAAAGAACTCATCATATAACGCACGGATGGCTTTCTTTTCGTATTGGTCTAAAATACCAAACATCATTGAAACCTCAGATACCCCTTGGTTATATAACTCGATATTGATTTGTGTACGAGCAAGCGTTGAAGCCACACGAGCCGTTGTACCGACCATGTTGACCATCCCTTCCCCTACTAACATGATCAGGCAGAGGCCACGCGTGAAGCTTGCTTCATCTACATCTAATTCTGCATAGAATCGTTCTACGATACCGTCGAGTTGTTCGTCAGTTGCATCTTCCCCACGGATAATAATTGTCGCATCATCAATCCCTGTTGGAATATGTTCGATAGAAATGCCTTCTTCTTCGAAAATTGTCAATACTTTACGAAGGAAACCAATCTCATGGTTCATCAAGTATTTCTTCACGTAAATACTTACGAAACCTGGCGAACTTGCAATACCAGAAATAACATTCGGAGAAGTCACCTTCCCTTTCATAATGTAAGTTCCGCTTGCTTCTGGGTTATTCGTATTGCACACGTGCACTGGAATTCCTTTTTTGATTGAAGGAAGAAGCGCTTCTGTATGGAATACTGAGAACCCTGCATAAGATAACTCACGCATTTCTGTATAAGACAATACGTCGATGGCCAGTGGTTTATGCACGATTTTAGGACTCGCTACATAGATAGCATCTACGTCTGTAAAGTTCTCGTACTCTTCTGCGTTCACGGCATTGGCTAAAATCGAACCTGTAATATCTGATCCACCACGTGAGAATGTCACGACATTCCCTTCTTTTGTCACCCCGTAGAATCCTGGGAATACAATCACTTCATTGGTTAATTGCAAATACTCTAATTCGTGGTAGCTTTCTTCTAAGACACGTGCTTCCCCTGGAGTGTCGCTCACCCATAGTTTGGCTTCGCGTGGTCCCACGTATTTAGCCGCAAGACCTTCTTGGTTGAAGTATGACGCAATGAGGCGCGCATTTAAATCTTCCCCGCTTGCTTTGTAAGCATCCATTAAATAGTCAGGTGCTAAGTCGTTTCTTTCTTTTAAGTTTTTAAAATGAATACGAACGAGTTCAAATACTTCTGGTTTTAATTCTAATTCATCACAAATTTCTTTATAACGCACTAAGATTTTCTTTAAGACTTCTTCATCATAATTCCCTTCAATATGAGAAGTTGCTAATTGGATTAATAGGTCTGTTACTTTTTCATCGTCAGACGTACGTTTCCCTGGGGCTGATACCACCACGATTTTACGTTTTTCGTCAGATTTTACGATATTAAAGACCTTTCTTAATTGAGTGGCATTTGCTAAAGAGCTTCCACCAAATTTGATTACTTTCATATGACACTTCCTTATTTTTTCAATGGTACTAGACTACCAAATTAATGAAAAGAACGCAACACATTTCCACTAATCGAATACATTTGTCCGCGAAACAAAAACAGTCTCGAAAACTTGTATTTATTTGTAGAGTTTGTTAGGCTTAAGGAAAATAAATAAAGGAGGTCACATCATGTCAAAAATGTTACATACTTGTGTCCGTGTTCAAAATCTAGAAGAAAGCATTCGTTTCTACGAAGAAGCATTTGGTTTTAAAGAAACTCACAGAAAAGACTTCCCAGAACACAAATTCACAATCGTTTACTTAGCATTCGAAGGTGACGATTACGAATTAGAATTAACATATAACTACGGCCACGGCCCTTACGAAATCGGCGACGGATATGGTCATATCGCTATCAGCGCTAAAGACCTAGAAGCTCTTCACGCTGAACACGTTGCGAAAGGCTATGACGTTACAGAATTAAAAGGTTTACCAGGACATCCTGCAAACTACTATTTCGTAAAAGACTTAGATGGATATAAAATCGAAGTGATCCGCGAAAAATAGTTCATACATGACATTCCACACACCCTCTGCTATAATATGTTCTATGCGATGAGGCGACACGCAGTACATAAGAGACTGCGAGTTATGTGGAACAGGCGTGCTTAGGCACACTACCGGATGTAGCTGTTTGTAGTTCGTGATGTGAACACGACCTACTCATCTGAAAAGATGCCACGCTAAGACTAGGAGTTCCTAGTCTTTTTTTATAGTGAAATTATGATACAATAGCAATGAAAATTATTAGACATAGAAAGAGGAAGATTCATGAAACAATGTCCATTCTGTCATGAGATGATTGACGAACAAGAAACACTCTGCCCTTACTGTGGAACAGTTCAAGATGAACTATCACAACCGGTGTCAATTGAACCAAACGAAGGCGTTCAAACAGACCTTTTAGACGAAAATAACGAACCTACTCCATCGTTTACAACGAAAGTAGAAACAAGTATTCCAGAAGAAGATAATAACCGCAGCTCTCAAGAAAACCGTGTGAAGAATAATCGCCTAGCTTATGCTGGTGCGTGGAAGAAATTCAAACGCTTCTTCACGTTCTTTGGAGAACGTTTAGTCCAACCGACAAATCATTACTCACGTAAGCGTCAATATAGCCGTACTTACGGATATGCATTGATTATCCTTGCGACAGTGATGTCCGCATTCGTAACGACTCACTTGATTCATTCACTCATTGGTCAATACCAATTATTTGCCGACATTTCAATCTTACCAAGTTTAACAAGCACACCTAATTACATTTGGATGTTCATTCGCTTCATCCTCTTCTACGCGGTGTTCTACCTTGGATTTCCAAGCGTATCGTATGGATTGAAACATGTCTTCCAAAAACGTCAACACGTATTTAACTACTGGTTGACACAATACGAAGGAATGAACGTTTTAGCGATTGTGTTACTAGCCGTTGCGACAGTGATGACATTTATCAGTCCAGTATGGTTATTCGTTGGAATCTTGATCGTATTCTTCGCGCACATCCTACTTTACATCGTGACATTTACGTCATCAATGTTTAAGAGCGCCACTGAATCAACGATCGATCCAATTTACTTATCACTCATTGGTTTAGTCGTACAACTGATTATCACAATCAGCTTACTCTTAATCTTATTCTAAAATACAAAGAGAAAACCCTGACCATCGCTGGTCAGGGTTATTTGTTTCTAAAATTTTATTTGAAAGAATTATTCTGAGAATTCTACAGTTACCTTTGCTTCAGAATCCATTGATGAAAATAATGTTTTATAATAATTGATTGCAGATTCTTTAATTTCACTCTTAAATTTATCTAAA
>CALCML010000123.1 GCA_937967765.1 uncultured Carnobacterium sp. | reverse complement strand
GAAGAAAGGTTCACCTCGTGTGAGCCTTTTTTTCGTATGTATTAATGAGAAGTAGACAGTCAAGCTTTTATTCATCTGTGTATTTTGCTAAAATATTCTAAGTAGATTGGAGTGTGGGAATATGGTCATTACAAAAATTGAGGCTCAGAAGAAAAAAGGCCGCTATAATATTTATTTGAATGATGCTTTTGCGTTTGGTGTCGACGAGGCAACGGTTGTAAAGTATGCCTTGTTCAAAGGGACAGAACTGACAAAAGAACAAATTGATGAAATCCAACATGATGATTGTATTCAACAAGCCTATCAAAAGGCGCTACACTTTCTGAACTTTAAGCTTCGTTCTACGAAGGAAGTTTATGAGAAATTAGAAAAATTAGAATTTGACGAAGAGATTATTAATGAAGTGCTTGGAAAATTACATGAACAGAACTTTATTAATGATACTTTTTATGCAGAAAGCTATCTCAATCAGGCAAAGTTTGTGACGTTTAAAGGACCTAAGTCAGTCGTTTTTGATTTACAAAAGAAAGGCATTAGCGATAAAGTCATTCAAACGGTGCTTGAAGGTTACACGCTGAGAGAGCAACTTGAAAATGCGATTCAAATTGCGCAGTCGTATTTAAAAGGGCAAAAACGAGTGACGCCAAAAGTGGCTAAGCAAAAAGTAAAAGTCTTTGTGATGCAAAAAGGATATTCGAAAGAAATCGCAGAAGAGGTTGTTCCGTTTTTATCGTTTGAAGCGCAAAGCGAGATGGAAGCAGAATTAGCGGTGAAGGAGATTGCAACGATTTACCGACGCATCGCCAAAAAATATGAAGAGAATGAATCGACGCTCTGGTATCAAATCAAAGGGAAGTTGTATCAAAAAGGATTTACTTCTAGTGTGATTGAACAGGCCATTGCGCAGTTTGAAATGGAGAAAGAAGAATGGATTTAGCCGATATTGGCGTAAAAATGTGGGACGAGGAGAAAATCAAGCGCTTCAGAAAAGCATTGCTTGATTGGTACGACAAAGAAAAACGAGACTTGCCTTGGAGAAGAACGAGTAATCCGTACGCTATTTGGGTGAGCGAGATTATGCTCCAACAAACCAGAGTGGATACAGTCATTCCATATTACGAGCGTTTCTTAGCGACGTTCCCAACGGTAAAAGATTTGGCGGAGGCTCCAGAAGACGTATTGTTGAAATGCTGGGAAGGGCTAGGCTATTATTCGCGCGTTCGCAACATGCAAAAAGCAGCGATTCAAGTCATGGAGGAGTTCGGTGGTGTATTTCCCAATACCTATGAAGGAATTCTTTCGTTAAAAGGGATTGGACCGTATACGGCAGGTGCGATTGCTAGTATCGCTTTTGGATTGCCAGAGCCTGCCGTGGATGGCAACTTGATGCGTGTGATTAGTCGATTGTTTGAAGTGAATTTAGACATTGGGAACCCAAGTAATCGTTGGGCGTTTCAAGAAATTGCAGAAATTTTAATTGACCCCAAACGTCCAGGAGATTTTAATCAGGCTCTGATGGATTTAGGCTCAGATATCGAATCTCCTGTAAATCCGCGCCCCGAAGAGAGTCCTGTAAAGGAATTTAGTGCAGCGTATCAAAATGGAACGATGCATATTTATCCGATTAAGAAGCCGAAGAAGAAACCAACGCCGATGAAATGGCGAGCGTTTATTATTCAAGATGACAAAGGTCGTTTCTTAGTAGAGAAGAATACGCAAGCAGACCTGCTAAGTGGATTTTGGCATTTCCCATTAATTCGTGATTTCAGTACAGTGGGAGAATCGATTGATTTATTTGAAGGAATTGCCGAAGAAAATTCGACTTACGAAATTAACCAGAACATCCCGCTGGAAGTTCAATTCGAGAGTTTATATAAAATGAAGCTTCAACCAACTCGCATTTTACCGAAAACCGTAAAACATATTTTCAGTCACCAACGCTGGGATATTGAATTGCAATGTGCAACGGCTTCAGGAGCGCTAGAGCAGCATGCAACGCGTACGCTCCAATGGGTCACAAAAGAAGAAATGGCACAACTGCCACAGTCAAGAGTGCAAGGAAAGATGTGTGAGTTACTCGCTTCTCAAGATCTTTTATAAGAATGGGCGCCGTAAATCTGATTTTTGTTCACAGAATGGTAGAAATATGCTATACTACTAGTGATTTGAAATAACTAAGAGTTTACTCTTAAATAGATATAGAAAGTTGGATATAGTGGTGCAGAATCCCAGAGAAGGAGAATTCATCACTGTCAAGAGTTATAAACATGATGGTAGTCTTCATCGCACTTGGCGCGACAGCATGATTTTGAAGACAAGCGATCAAGCAATTATCGCTTGTAATGATCATACTCTTGTGACTGAGTCCGACGGTAGAAGATGGTTGACGAGAGAGCCAGCGTTATTGTATTACCATAAACATTATTGGTTCAATATCGTAACGATGATTCGTCAAAAAGGAATTTCTTACTATTGTAATTTGGCTTCACCTTATGTATTAGATGCAGAAGCGTTGAAGTATATTGATTACGATTTAGATATTAAGATTTTCCCGGATGGCGAAAAGAGATTGCTAGATGTCGATGAATATGAATTGCATCGCCGTCAAATGCACTATTCAAAAGAGATTGATCAAATCTTGAAGGCAAACGTTGAGATTCTTGTGGATTGGATCAATAACAAAAAAGGGCCGTTCTCGCCTGAATATGTCGATTTATGGTATGAAAGATATATTCAATTAACCTATCGTAAATCATAACTCATGATAGCTGAGTTGAAAGAGCAAGTAGCTAAGGCTGCTTGCTTTTTGTTTTTGTGGGATAAATTTTGAAAACTTTCTATTAATAGACAAGAGCTTTTGGTAAAATAAGGCTAGAGTTAAGGAGGGGATTCCCATGTCAAAAATCAAAGAGTTACAACTGAGTTCAGATATCCGTGGTATTGCTATTGGAACAGAAGAGTTTGATGCAACGTTAACGGTAGAAGAGAGTCGTTTAATCGCGAGTGCTTTTGTAAAATGGCTACAGAAACGTTATCCATCTAAAAAGGTTATGGAATTAGTCGTTGGAATTGGGCGCGATAGTCGTATTAGTGGCCCGGACTTAACAAGAGAATTTATTCAAGTGTTGTCAGCTTTTGACGTTCGCGTGATTGATTTTGAAATGGCGACAACCCCAAGTATGTTTATGGCAACGCAGTTTGAGAAATTTAACTGCGACGCAACCGTGATGTTCACTGCTAGCCATTTACCTTTCTATTATAATGGTTTGAAATTCTTCACACGTGAGGGTGGATTAGAAGCAAGTGATATTCGTGACATCATTGATTTAGTAGACGAGAAAGAAGAAGTCCCCCAAGTACCTGTTTCTACTATAGAAGTAAAAAGTATTTTTGAACGATACAGCCGTCACTTGGTAGAGTTGATTCGTAAAGGGAGCGGTAGCGAGAAAGAAAAACCGCTCGAAGGTCTTCATATTATTGTAGACGCTGGAAATGGTGCTGGTGGTTTCTATGCGGAAAAGGTGCTAGAAGTATTAGGTGCTAACACGAAAGGTTCACAGTTCCTAGATCCTGATGGAACATTCCCAAATCATATTCCAAACCCAGATAGTAAAGAAGCGATGGAAAGTATTAAGAATCAGGTGCTTGCGGTCGGTGCGGATTATGGTGTGATTTTTGACACCGATGTGGATAGAGCTGCAGTCGTTACAGGAGATGGAGAGTTGCTTAATAGAAATAATCTGATTGCAGTGCTTAGTGTAATTGCCATTAGTGAACACCCTGGAACTACAATCGTGACGAACTCACCTACAACTGAACACTTGAAGAGATTTATTACAGAACTAGGCGGCCATCAATATCGTTATATTTCTGGGTACCGTAATGTTATCAATAAAGCTATCGAGTTAAATAAAGCTGGTACGGATTGTCAATTAGCGATTGAGACTAGTGGACATGCAGCCTTTAAGGAAAATTACTTCCTAGATGATGGCGCGTATGTAGTGGCGAAGATTTTAATGCTTCTTCCAAGATTGCTTGAACGCGGAGAAACATTGGATTATTTAATCAAACAATTAGTACAACCAAAAGAAGTTGTTGAAGTTCGCTTTAAGATTGAAACAGAAGATTTCAAAACTTATGGCAATGAAGTTATTAAAGAATTTCCGCAGTGGATTCCACAAGACTGGGTCGTAAATCCAGAAAACGAAGAGGGAGTTCGGATAGATTTCAAAGGTGAGTACGGAGATGGATGGTTATTATTACGCATGAGTTTACATGAACCATTGCTCGTTCTTCAAATTGAAAATGATTTGGTAGGGTATCAAACAAAAATTCTTGAGACAATTCATCAAATCATGAACCGTTATCCAAAAATCAATCAAAATAAGCTCGAAGCTTTACTAAAATAAAGAACTAAAAAAGATACAGTTTGCAGATTCTGTGAACTGTATTATTTTTTTAGAATTCTACGTCTTTTCAGTTGCAAACCTTCTTTGGTTGTGATAAATTAATATCACTGTTGAGCGAACGTTCGCTTATAAAACAGTTTCAAAAA
>CALCML010000122.1 GCA_937967765.1 uncultured Carnobacterium sp. | reverse complement strand
CACCAAAATACTAAGTCGATGAGACCGTTCAAACAATAGACGACTAACAGGAGTCCATTATGTAACAAAAGATCTCAAAAATAACAAAAACTACAGCACACAAAACCAGAAAACGGGGTATTATCTTAGCTAACGAAAGCTTAACTGAGACAACACCCCGTT
Source organism: uncultured Carnobacterium sp. (assembly GCA_937967765.1). GTDB lineage: Bacteria > Bacillota > Bacilli > Lactobacillales > Aerococcaceae > Granulicatella. The sequence goes on along the minus strand of CALCML010000122.1, from coordinate 8,257 downwards.
TTTCATGTTATATTATATGACATAAGAGGTAAGGGCAGTTTTGACAAAAGAATAAACAGTTATTTACAATAACCCTATAAAGGAGGAAGACAGATGGGTGAAAAGGAATTACGACGTTCACTAGCCGTCTTTCCAATCGGGACAGTGATGAAGCTGACCGATTTATCTGCACGACAAATTCGCTATTATGAAGAACAGCGTTTGGTCATCCCAGAACGTTCTGAGACGAACCGTCGCATGTATTCGTTGAATGATGTCGATCGCTTATTGGAAATTAAAGACTATTTAGCCGATGGATTAACCATTATGGCGATTCAGAAGATTTTCAATAAGAATACAAATCCCGTAACGAAGGAGAGCGTGAAAGAAACGCTGACGGATGAGGATGTCCGACGAATCTTCTACGACGAGATTATGCATATTAGCCGCTACTCTGGCGGAGAAAAATGGAACTTATAGGAGGAAACCAATGATTACACATGAAGAGATTAGAAGACAGGTAGAAGAGAAAGATGTTCGTTACTTACGATTAATCTTCACAGATATTCTAGGAACTATTAAAAATGTGGAAGTGCCAATTACACAATTAGACAAAGTGTTGGCCAACAAAATGATGTTTGACGGTTCTTCAATTGAAGGATTCGTTCGTATCGAAGAAAGTGATATGTACTTATATCCAGACCTTTCAACTTGGGTGGTTTTCCCATGGAGCAGCAAACACGGTACAATCGCACGTTTAATCTGTGATGTATACAAACCAGACGGAACTCCATTTGCAGGAGACCCTCGTTCAAACTTAAAACGTGTCTTAAATGAAATGAAAGAATTAGGCTTCTCAAACTTCAACTTAGGGCCAGAGCCAGAGTTCTTCTTATTCAAATTGGACGAAAACGGCGAACCAACACTTGAAGGAAACGACCAAGGTAGTTACTTCGACTTAGCTCCAATTGACCTTGGGGAAGAATGCCGTCGTGAAATCGTTCTTGAATTAGAAAAGATTGGGTTCGATATCGAAGCAAGTCACCACGAAGTAGCTCCAGGTCAACACGAAATCGACTGGAAATACTCAGATGCGGTAGCGGCTTGCGATAACATCCAAACATTCAAATTAGTCGTAAAAACCATTGCGCGTAAACATGGATTACATGCGACATTTATGCCAAAACCAGTATTCGGAATTGCTGGTAGCGGAATGCACTTTAACTTATCATTATTTGATAAAGACGGAAACAATGCGTTCTTCGATGAAAATGGCGACCAACGTCTAAGTGACACTTGCCGTTACTTCATCGCTGGGGTTATGAAACATGCCAAAGCCTTAACTGCTGTATGTAACCCAACCGTAAACTCATATAAACGTTTAGTTCCAGGGTACGAAGCGCCTGTATATATTGCATGGTCTGCACGTAACCGTTCACCGCTCATCCGTATCCCAGAATCTCGTGGAATTTCAACTCGTATCGAATTACGTAGTGTGGATCCATCTGCGAACCCATATTTAGCAATGGCTGCGATTTTAACAGCTGGTCTTGAAGGGGTTAAAGAAAAAATGGAAGTTCCTGAAGCAATCGACCGCAACATCTATGCGATGTCTGCTCGCGAACGTAAGGAAGCTGGTATCGATGATTTACCAGGAACATTAAACGAAGCGATTGAATACTTGAAACAAGACGAAACAGTTCAATCAGCTTTAGGAAGTCATATCTTAGATAACTTCATCGAAGCAAAACGTTTCGAATGGGCTGCTTACCGTAGCCAAGTTTCACAATGGGAATTAGACCAATACTTGAAACTATTCTAAAAATTATACTGAGAGTGCACTAACAAGGTGCGCTCTTTTTATGTGTAAAAAAGCAGCGTTTATAAGAGTGTCTGTTGCTGATACGTAAAGCTTTTTCTTTGTTAAAGTTTTGACATATTTTGCTGAAAATGTAATACTGGTAAGGAAATGTAAAAAGGAAAGAGAGTGCTCACATGTATATAAAAGAGATGTCGAATGCGTTAGAAGAGTATCATGCTTTTATGGAAACTCAAGCTAACAGAACGGTTTTCCAAACGCCTGAATGGGGCGAAGTGAAGACGGATGGCTCATGGACAAGAGACGTATTACTAGTCATGTCGGATAATCATGAACCTGTTGCGGCTGCGATGATTCTTTATCGTAAATTACCTGTTGTGAATCAATATTTAGCGTATGCACCGCGCGGAATCGTAACGGATTATACAAATGCAGAACAATTAAAATCTGTGTTTGCGACTTTAAAACTGTATTTGAAATCTAAAAATGCATTTGGATTAAAGATTGACCCAGAATTACAATGGCGTGAATGGACAAACAAGTTCGAAATGGTTGAAGGTGGATTCAATAATGAAGAATACCGCAAAAACATTTTAGCCGCTGGATTTGTAGAACGCCCAATGGACTTAGGATTCGATGGAATTCAACCACGTTTAACAATGATTTTACCGTTGAAAGACGAAGGGAAAGGCATCGTTGAAACATTCAATAAGAAAGAACGTTATAAAGTGAATGTAGCAAAGAAACAAGGGGTTGTTTGCTACAAGGGTACGCTAGAAGATATGCCAATCTATGATGAGTTAAATAAAATTACGGCTGAGCGTGATCAATACGTGGCGCGTAGTATCGAGTATTTAACAACGATGTATCAACACCTTCACCCTAAAGGAATGGTGGATTTATACTTTGCAAAAGTGGACTATAATGTGCAATTAGACTTTGCGACAAATCGCTTAGAAACAGCGCAAAAAGAATTCGATAAGTTAACAGGACAATTGGAAACATTAAACAATCCAAAACGTATCGAGAATGTTCAAAAGCAAATTGAATCATTAAAAGTCAATATCGCTAAATACGAAAAAGAAATCGAACGCGTGAAAGGTGACTTAGAACAATATCCAGAAGGAAAAGTAGTCAGCGGAGCGTTTGTTGTAACGTACTTAGATAAAGCGTACTACTTATATGGTGCGAACATCACTGACGATGGTGGATTGAATGCCAACAAGGCGCTTGTGTCTTGGGTCATGCAAACTCTTTATGATGAAAAAGGCATTCGTTCGTTTGACTTCTTCGGAGTTTCTGAAGACCAAGAACATCACGGCGGAATTAACGGGTTCAAGCAATCGTTTGATCCTGAGTTAGTGGAATATATCGGTGAATTTGATATGCCGATTTCGAAGTTCTGGTTTGAAATGTTCCATACATGGGCACCAAAAGCCGTGAGCTTGAAGAATAAAATTTTAGTAAGACGTAAAAAATAGTTGAAAGAGGCTGGACGAGTTTCCGGTCTTTTTTAGAAAATAGGAAAGGAGAATGGAATGCAAAAAAATAGCAATCTTAGAAAACTTGTCTTTATCGCATTATTAACAGCACAAGGGATTATCCTTGGATTACTTGAACAAGCCATTCCGTTTCCTTTTACATTTGCGCCAGGGGCAAAACTAGGGTTAGCCAATATTGTGACGCTAATCAGTTTATATACACTATCGTTTAAAGAAGTAGTTTTAGTTGTCGTGATGAAAACATTGATGACGACCGTTCTTGGGGGGACGTTCTCAACCTTCCTCTATAGTGGGATGGGCGCTCTTGTCAGCTTTATCGGGATGTATCTGGTGATGCAACTGGGTGAGAAGCGTGTGAGTATGATTGGCGTCAGTGCCACAGGTGGAATTTTGCACAATGTCGGTCAATTGATGGTCGCGAGCTGGATGGCAAAATCGTGGACGGTGCTTTTATATTTACCTGCGATGTCAATCGTCGGTATCTTTGCAGGCATAGCCATTGGGATTGCGGCAAACTATGCATTAACACATGTAAAACTACTCAAAAAATATTCGGATAAAAAAGTCGGCTAAAGTTCGTGAAATAACTGACAATCAATGGACAAAAAGTGCAAAATAGCATATACTACTAAAGTGAGAAAACACAAGGAGGATTTGCAATGACAAAAACAAACATTGTAGTAATCGGTGCCGGATTTGCCGGGGTAGCCGCTACAAAGACGTTGTCACATAAGTTGAAAAAGAATAAAGATGTCACAATTACATTAATTGATAAACATCCTTACTTAACTTACATGACTGAATTACACGAGGTAGCTGGAGGACGTGTTGAGCCAGATGCGATTCAATACGACTTACAAAAAATCTTTGCACGTTCTAAAAATGTAAACTTAGTAACAGATACTGTTACAAGTCTTGATAAAGAAAACAAAGTGGTTCGTACAAAACATGGCGAATTCTCTTATGATTATTTGGTACTTGGTATGGGTGGAGAAGCCAATGACTTCGGCGTTCCAGGTGTTAAAGAAAATGGATTTACGTTATGGTCAATGGAAGACGCAGTGAAAATGCGTAAACATATTCTTAGCTGTGTAGAAAAAGCAGCTAAAGAACATGATCCTCAAAAGCGTAAAGCGTTATTAACGTTTGCGGTTTGTGGTGCTGGATTTACTGGGGTTGAATTAGTCGGTGAATTAATGGACTGGATTCCAGTATTAGCACATGAATACAATTTAGATAAAGACGACTTCGAGTTATACATTATCGAAGCAGTTCCAACAATCTTAAACATGTTAGATGCAAAAGATGCGGATAAAGCAGAAGCCTTCATGGTAAAACGCGGCATCAAAGTGATTAAAGGAAACGGAATTTCTGAAGTGAAGCAAAACAGCATTCGCTTAGCGGACGGCACAGTGATTCCAACGTACTCACTATTCTGGACAGCTGGGGTTAAAGCCAACACAGAAGCTGAAGTGTTTGGATTTAAAGCAGCTCGTGCAGGTCGTTTAGTGGTTAATGAAAACATGTTAGTCGATGGCGAAACAGATATTTTCGCAATCGGTGACTTAGCTTACTACGAAGAACCGGATAAAGGAAATGCTCCACATCCACAAATCGTACAAGCAGCTGAACAAACTGGTAAAACAGCAGCGAAAAACATTATTGCTTCAATTAACAACTCAGAAAAAGTAGCCTATAAAGGTAAATACGATGGATTCATGGTTTCTATCGGTTCACATTATGGCGTTGCTTTCTTAATGGGCAAATGGCACTTAAGTGGTTTCTTTGCAATGTTGATGAAACACATCGTAAACATCAAGTATTTCTTAGAAATCTTCTCACTATACTATGCAATCCAATACGTGTTCCACGAGTTCTTCCATATTAAGAACCGTCGTAATATCTTCCGTGGACACTTATCACGCTACGGTAACGTATTATGGTCTGTACCACTTCGTTTATTCTACGGTGGTATGTGGACGATCGAAGGCTTGAAGAAAATCTTTGGTCTATGGGGCGCAAGCAGCTGGATTGATGGAAGTCATTTAGCATTCCCATTCCCTTGGTTAACAGAAGCAACAAGTGCAGCAAGTGGTGCAGCAGAAACTGTAACAGCAGCAAGTGGTGCAACAGAAGCTGCAGCGCAAACAGCTACTCAAGTTGTTTCATTCGGTTTCAACTATTCATACGGTGAACAACCAGCAATGGTTATTGAAAAAATGCCAGACTGGTTCGCATCAATCATGCAAATCATGATTCCAAACGTTGAAGTCGCTCACTTAATGCAAAAAGTGATGTCATTCGTAGAATTAGCTATCGGTTTAGCAATCATGGCTGGTTTCTTAACATGGATCGTAAACGCAGTGACAATCGGTTTAGTCGCAACGTTCTGCTTATCTGGTATGTTCTACTGGGTAAATATGTGGTTTGTTCCTGCAGCAATTGCATTAATGAACGGTTCAGGTCGTGCATTCGGTCTTGATTACTACGTGATTCCATGGTTCCAAAGAACTGCAGGTAGCTGGTGGTATGGTAAGTCGAAAGCAATATATGGATTCGATAAACAAGGAAACCAACTCGTTAAATAAGTATGTTATAATGAAGTCGGCATTTTTTGTCGGCTTCTTTTTTTAGAAGGTCGACTAGAAGGAGAAAACTATGACAATCGTACATCCAATGTGGATGGAGTATCCCGAATTACATGAAGAATTAAAACAAGTAAAAGCGATGATGCATGCATCTATCACGATCGAAAACCAACAGATTCGTGAGGCTATTTGGGCTGTCCTTGAATCTGGTGGAAAAATGGTACGACCTGCTTATTTGATTTTATTCTCAATGTGGAATGAAAATCGAAACAAGGAAGAAGTTCATGCTGTGGCTGCGGCTCTTGAACTACTTCATGTGGCAACATTATTACACGATGACGTCATCGATGAAGCTGATACCAGAAGAGGACAAGAAACGATTAGTGCTCGATTTGGGAATCGTGTGGCGATTTATGCAGGGGACTACTTATTGACAGTATGCTACCAGTTGCTTTCAAAATATAGTCAAGATTTAGCGGGCATCCAAATCCCAACATACGGGATGATGCGTGTCATTGAAGGTGAATTGTCGCAGATGGAAGAAAGCTACAAAACCGATGTGACCGTGCAAGATTACTTGAAACGTATCGACGGAAAAACGGCTCAACTCTTTATGCTGAGCTGTATGATGGGAGAACGTTTTTCAGGAATGGGCGAATTAGAGCATGCTAGACATATCGGGAATTCTATCGGGATGGCATTTCAACTGTTAGATGATATTCTTGATTATGAAGTGACGTCAGATCAATTTGGCAAACCTGTCCTAGAAGACGTCGTTCAGGGCGTTTATACGATGCCGCTGATTGCGTCTTTACCGAAGTGTGAAAAAGAATTACTTCCACTGTTGGAAAAGAAAAATCAGTTAACAGCGACAGACCGACTAGCGATTCAAAAGTTGGTCGTAAATGCAGGTGGCGTAGAAACTGCAAAAGATTTTGCGGAGAAATATACCATGAAAGCAATCCATCAAATCGAGAAGTTGCCTGAAGCTGATGTGAAGCCTATGCTTTTAAAAATCACAAATCAGTTATTACAACGAAAATCATAAAACAAAACAATTCACAAACAAGGGCATTTTCTGAAAAGGAAATGCCTTTTTCAGTTTAATCTTTCAAGTGAAAAGAAAAACAATTTTACAAATATTACCTAGACTTTTATCCGAAATATGCTATAATAGAACGTACAGAATGATTAATTCTAAATAAGAAGAGAAGGATGGGTCTGAATATGACTTTTAAAAAATCATTATCTACAGCAGCAGTATTATTATCATCTGCATTTGTATTAGCAGCATGTGGCGGAAACAGCAAAACTGATTCAAACAAAACAACACAAGCAGCTACAACACAAACTGCAACTACACAAGCAGCAACACAAAAATCTAATGCAGCTTTAAAAGATGGTACTTACAAATTAGTATCAGAAGCTGACAAACGTGGATGGCACGTAGAATTTACGATTAATGTTGAAGGTGGCAAAATCACTAAATCTGATTATGACAACTTAAACGATAAAGGTGAACGTAAATCAGCTAACGCAGAATACGAAAAAGCAATGAAAGATAAAGTGGGTACTGGCCCAGCAGAATACTTCAAAGCTTACAACGAAGGTTTAGTTGCTAAACAAAACCCTTCAGACGTTGAAGTTGTTTCAGGTGCAACTAATGCTCATACTTCATTTGTTGAATATGCAAACAAATTAATCGAAGCAGCTCAAAAAGGGGACACTGCTGAAATCAAAGTAGCAGCTCCACAAAGCTAATTCATTTTAAAAGGCTCTTTGTCAAATAGTGTTGATGAAGAATTTTAGGAAGGGATTAAGCGACTAATTGTTGCTTAATTCCTTTTTGTTTTGGGCCAAACATTTTTGTTATTAAAATAATCCTGTTTCTAAAATGGTAATAGTTTCTAAAGCCATAGGCATTTCTTTTAAGTACTTTTATTTTATTGTTGATTCCTTCGATAGGGCCATTTGTTCTAGTTGGATGCTCACAAGTATTTTGAATATATGGCAGATAAGTAATTAGAGTCTTTAATACTCTTTTTAAACCAGGAGATAGGTCTAATTGTGTAGCTGCTTCAATCGTTTCCTTGAATTCTATATAATCTCTGTCCTGAATACATTCACGAAGTGAATGTACAACCTCATAATCATTTTTAAGAGATGGATTGTTTTCTAAGATATAATCCACGATTCCTTTGCTTGTTATAAAGCTTTCAAAAAGCTTATAACGATTATATTTATAGTTCTGAAGTTCATTAGGATTCTTTAAAATTAACTTCCAATAATGTTTTAACTTTCGATATAATTTAGGGTCTTTATAGCGATGCTTATTCATGACACGTACCCGAGTTCGATTTAATTCTCTA
>CALCML010000121.1 GCA_937967765.1 uncultured Carnobacterium sp. | reverse complement strand
GTAGATTGATGGAGTTGGATATAGATTCAGTTTTGAAAGAACGAAAGTTTTTTCAGAAATAAAGTGTGGTGACGATGGCAAGAAGGATACACCTGTTCCCATCTCGAACACAGAAGTTAAGCTTCTTAGCGCCGATAGTAGTTGGGGGTTTCTCCCTGCGAGGGTAGGACGTTGCCACGCAAACGGTGTAAGCTGGACCTAGTGTCCAGCTTATTTTGTAGCTATTTTTATTTTGCAAGATTTTATTTTAAGAGAATTTTTGAAGGAAGTTTGCTATAATAAAACGGATGATAAGGAGGAGGTAAAATCATGAAATGGATTAAAAGTACAGTATTAATGGCGTTTCTATGCGTTTTATCTGCTTGTGGAAATGGCTTATCAACAGAGGCGGTCCAAGACCAAGTCGTAAGTTCTGAAGAGTCGGTTTCCAATTATCATATTACCGTGAAGCAATCGGACTATAAGGAAGGGTCGAAAACACCTGGTGCACAAACGGTGGCGAGTGCTAGCGCGTGGAAAGATGGCACAGGATACGGCTCGAAAATCGATAAAAATGCTGGGAAGGTAACGAACCAACTTGAAGTGATTGCGGATGCCAATGTTGGGTTTATTCGCTACTATCAAGATAAGTGGGAACAAACCATCACGGCAGCCTCGAGTCTTCAAAATACGGTTGTTTTCCCTTATGCAAAGGTGATTCAATTAACGAAGGAAATTCATCAAGAAGTGCCTTGGAAGAAGACATTCTCTGGATATGAGAAGACTTATACAGGAAACGACGAATCGATTCGTAAGGCGTTGACGTCTGTTCTTGAAATTGCGACGACGGATACGTCTAAAGTCGAGTTAAAAATCAAGACAGATGGCGCTGGAAATCTGATTACAAATGTTGAAATTAAGGTAACGGATGAAGGCGAACAAATGCGTAAAGAATACTCGATTGCGTACTTACAATTTAATGAACAACAAAAGAAAGCTTTGCCGCAATAAGGACGAAGCTTTTTTCGTAAAATAAACCGCTATGACTACAAAAAAAGGCGCTTTTTTGTTACAATAGAAAAGAACAAAATATTGCGAGAAATGAAGAACATTTTGTAGACATGCGAGAGGGAGAATGCTTGCATTCTCCCTTTTTTATAACAAGAAAACATGGAGGAAGAATATGGGACGTGTGATATCCGTTGCCAACCAAAAAGGTGGAGTTGGTAAGACAACTTCGACAGTGAGTTTGGCTGCAGCACTTGCCGTTCATGGCAAAAAAGTATTGATTATTGATAGTGACCCTCAAGGAAATGCGACGAGTGGTCTTGGCGTGCAAAAAGGAGAGCTAGAACAAGATGTGTATGATGTTTTAGTCAACCAAGTACCAATGGCCGATGTCATTGTACCGACAACGCGCGAAAACTTGATGATTGCTCCTTCTACGATTCAGTTAGCGGGTGCCGAAATCGAATTGACGAGCCAACCACGTCGTGAACAACGCTTGAAGGAAGCCGTGAAGAAGATTAAAGATGACTACGATTATATCTTTATCGACTGCCCGCCTTCACTAGGGCATTTGACAATGAATGCTTTTACGGCCAGCGACACGGTCTTAATCCCTGTGCAATGTGAATACTACGCGCTTGAAGGGTTATCACAACTCATGAACACGATCACGATGGTTCGCAAGCACTTCAATCCGCAGTTGAAGATTGAGGGCGTTCTTTTAACGATGTACGATGCGCGTACGAACTTAGGGAACGAAGTGAAAGACGATGTGATTAAGTATTTCCGTGAAAAAGTATATAAAACAATTATTCCTCGAAACGTACGTCTATCTGAGGCGCCAAGTTACGGACAAGCGATTGTCGACTATGATCCACGCTCTCGTGGTGCTGAAGTGTACATGGAGTTAGCAAAGGAAGTGTTGGCACATGAGTAAAAATCAAAAAGGAAAAGGTCTTGGGCGCGGTATTGATGCGCTCTTTATGAATGACTTGGATACCATCGATGCATTGGAGCAGGTTCAAGATTCAGAACAAATTCAACAAATTGCCGTTTCAGAAATTCGTCCAAACCCATACCAACCTCGTAAAGAGTTCGATGAAGAGGGATTGGCAGAACTAGCTGAATCGATTCGTCAAAATGGAGTCTTCCAACCAATCATCGTTCGTAAGTCGAAAATTAAAGGCTACGAGCTTGTGGCTGGGGAACGTCGTCTGCGTGCGTCTAAATTAGCCGAGAAAGAAACGATTCCGGCCATCGTACGTGACTACTCTGAAGAAACGATGATTCAAATCGCAGTTGTCGAAAACTTACAACGTGAAAACTTGAAACCATTGGATGAAGCGATGGCATACCGCACATTGATGGATTCATTGAAATTAAAACAAGAAGAAGTTGCAAACCGTGTCGGCAAGAGTCGTTCATACGTGGCCAACTTCTTACGTTTATTAACGTTACCGCAACCTGTGCAAGAACTCGTTCAAAGCGGTGAGTTATCAGCAGGACATGCACGTACTTTACTTGGATTAAAAGACCAAACGAAAATTTTACCGGTCGCTAAAAAAGCGGTGAAGGAAGGCTTAACGGTTCGTGCCTTAGAGCAACTCGTTCAATCGATTAATGAACCAGTGAAAAAGGTTGTTAAAAAAGCAGTGAAACCGAAGAAATCTATGTATATCGTTGAGTCAGAAGAACGCTTAATGGATAAATTCGGAACAAGCGTGCAAATCGTCGAAAAAGGCGAGCGTGGAAAAATCGAGATTGAATACCTTTCTCAAAAGGATTTAACACGTATTTTAGAAGTATTAGAAATCGAATTAGACGATTAAAAAGGAGTCTGTATGAAAGCAGGAACAACGTATCAATTACACGATCATGTGGAAATGAAAAAGCCGCATGCGTGCCAAACGAATTCCTGGGAAATCATCCGTATGGGGATGGACATTCGTATCAAGTGTGATCACTGTGGTCAAATGGTCCTAATGCCAAGACGGGAATTCGAGAAGAAGATGAAAAAGGTGACGATTTCTGTTGCCGAAGAAAACAAATAAAGAAAGAGTGTGACAAATGGCCTTAACAGCTGGAATCGTCGGCTTACCAAACGTTGGGAAGTCAACATTATTTAATGCAATTACAAAAGCAGGGGTCGAAGCAGCGAACTATCCGTTTGCGACGATTGACCCAAACGTCGGAGTGGTAGAAGTACCAGACCTTCGTTTACAAAAACTAACAGAATTGGTGAAACCAAAGAAAACTGTCCCAACGACATTTGAATTTACAGATATCGCGGGAATCGTGAAAGGGGCAAGCCGCGGGGAAGGTCTTGGAAACAAATTCTTAAGCCATATCCGTCAAGTAGATGCGATTTGCCAAGTAGTTCGTTGTTTTGAAGACGAAAATATTACACACGTGGCTGGAAAAGTAGACCCAATCGCCGACATCGAAACAATCAACCTAGAGTTAGTGTTGGCCGACCTTGAGTCAGTGGACAAACGTATCGCTCGTGTGGCAAAAATTGCGAAAACAAAAGATAAAGACGCGGTTGCTGAACTTGCAGTCTTAGAAAAAATTAAACCTGTGTTAGAAGAAGGACAATTAGCACGTACGATTGAATTCACAGACGAAGAACTTCCAATCGTGAAAGGCTTATTCCTTTTAACAACAAAACCAATGCTTTACATCGCAAACATCTCTGAAGATGACGTGATGGAAGGCGGCCATAACCAATATGTGCAATTAGTAGAAGACTATGCTGCAAAAGAAGATGCAGAAGTCGTAGTCATCTGTGCGAAAATCGAAGAAGAGGTAGCCGAATTAGAGGAAGAAGAGAAACAAGCCTTCTTAGAAGAAATGGGTATCGAAATCTCAGGGTTAGATATCTTAATCCAAAAAGCATACCACTTATTAGGATTAGCGACTTACTTTACAGCGGGTGAACAAGAAGTACGCGCGTGGACATTCCGCCGCGGCATGAAAGCTCCGCAATGTGCGGGAATCATCCACTCAGACTTCGAACGTGGATTTATCCGTGCTGAAACTGTAGCCTACGCAGACCTACTTGAATACGGTAGTATGACGGCTGCAAAAGAAAACGGAAAAGTTCGTCAAGAAGGTAAAGAATATGTCGTGCAAGATGGCGACGTAATGCTCTTTAGATTTAATGTATAAGGTTATCGGAGGATTGTAGCATGTCAGAACAAAACGTACAAGAAGAAGTAGTAGTGTCAGTAGACGCTCTAAAAGCAGAATTAACAAATAAAAATGAACAATACATCTATCAATTAGAACGCGCATTGAAAGAAGCTGGATTTGACGAAGCGCAAATCGAAAAAGAATTATCAGTGATGCTTCCAGAAATCGTTGAAAAACAAAAAGCGGGTGTGACTGCTCGTCAATTGTTTGGTACGGTAACAGAACGCGTTCAATCAATCGTAGCTGGGCCAACTAAAGACCCAGATGCAAAATCTCCAGACTGGCAAATTGCCGTTGATGGCGGACTTTTAGTCGGCGGATTATTCGCTCTTGTTACAGGAGTGATGTTGATGTTAAACCCAAGTGCAGATACACAACCAATGGGACTCTTCACACTTATCATCAACTTTATCGCAGGGGCATTTGTCATGCTTGCGATTTCTAAAAACGCACCGAAATTCGATAATCCAAAAGGTCAACGCGGATATATCCGTTACTTAGTGGTAAGTACGGTTGCGATGGTCGCTTGGTTAATCTTAGTGGTGTTAAGTCAACAATATATCCCATCTGTGATTAATATTGTAATGAGTTACGAGTGGTACTTACTCATCGGGGCTGCGGCTCTTGCTGGTAAATTCTACTTGAAGAAGAAATTAAATATTGTCGGATCAGTAATGTAAGAAACGAAAACAATCTGTGTGACGGTGACGGCGAAGTGCTTCGTGGAAGTCGTCAGTCATCGCACACTTCTTTTATAGAGGTGAGCATATGAAACAAATGAAACGTTGGATCATCACGTTTTTATTAGGATTAGTTGCCTTTTTGGGACTCGGTACTACGGTTGATGCGAGAAGTTTAGTCGTTGATAAGTATGATATCGAAGCAAATATTTTAGAAAATGGGGACGTTCAGTTCTTCGAAACAATCACCTTCCAATCGGACGGTGCGTATAACGGGGTCTTCTATAACTTGGATTACTCTGGTTTTGGGAAACCAACAGATGTCAATGCGTATTTAGAAACGAGCGAAGGGCGTCTGTTAATGAATCAGGAGAATTCTGGGAAAAAGGGAACGTATCAATTAACGGATAGCGGTTCGAAGATTCAGTTCAAAGTATTTTTCCCATTCTCGAACTCAAAATTAAAAGTGACATTCCAATATACGATTCCAAAACTCATTACGAACTACTTGGATACGGCCGAATTAAACCGTAAAGTAGTCGGAAAAGAGTGGGAAATCGACCAACATAATATTACGGTGAAGGTGAATATTCCTGGAACAGCTTCAAGAGAAACGCTTCGTGCATGGGGACATGGCGCAGGCCAAAACGGGAATGTGCAAATTGCGAGCGACTATCGCTCAGTCACGTTAACGGCTCCTAAAAACGAAAGTGGAGATTTTGTGGAAGTGCATATGTTATTCCCGCAAACATTGACACATGCGAATACAAATGTGAAAAACGAAAAAGCGTTTGACCGCATCGTAGCCGAAGAGGAAAAACTCATCAATGACGAGAAGAATGTTAAAAATCTTGGATTCTTCGGAATGATTGCTGGTTGGATTCTCTTAGTCTTAAACATGGTTTATGCCTTTGCGACAGGATTCTTCGCGAACCGTAATCGTCTTGCTAAGGTGCAACATATTCCAGATCATCTCTATGAACTTCCTGAAGATATTACCCCAGCGGTTATGAATCAGGCGGTTTACGGGAAAACAGATATGACTGACTTTAGTGCGACGGTGATGGACCTTGTTCGTAAGAAAGTCTTGAAGTTATCCGATACAGAGCCGTATACGATTACGCTCGTGGATGATACAAAAGAATTGCTTCGTCATGAAAAACTAGCGCTTCATTTACTCTTTGAGGTTGTTGGTGGTTCAAGCACATCGATTGAACTCGAACAAGTGAAGAAGTATGCGAAAAATCATGCAACGACTTACTACAATGAATGTCAAAAATGGATGGGCGCTGTCGATACTGCGGCTGAGAAATACCGTGTAACGCGCTTTGGTAAAGACGAGCCTCAAGGACGTAGTGGTTTCCCAGGATGCCTACTCGTCATCATCGGTGCTTTAACGATTGGTGCGGCCTTCTTAACGAAGAATGTAAATTATTTATTGTGGACTGTTGGAGGCGTACTCCTTGTCGTTGGACCATTAACGCTGATCGGTACAGGAATTTTTGCCAACCGTCGTTCTCTTGAAGGGGAATTACGTTATCGTAAATGGCAAGCCTTTAAACAAATGCTAAAAGATCTCTCACCAATGAAGCGAATCGAAGATTTACCAAGTATTCAACTGTGGGATCACTTCCTTGTTTATGCCATCTCTTTAGGCGTGGCTGAACACGTGATTAAAGTGTTGAAAAAATTAATACCAGACCAATTACCAAACAGTATTTTCTATTCAAATCAAAACGGAACAATTTACTATCCTGTTTCTGATTTTAATAAGACATTTACAAGCTCATACAACACTGCGAATACTGCTGTGAACGGAAGCAGCAACTCTGGTGGATTCGGCGGAGGATTCTCTGGCGGATCGAGCGGTGGTAGTGGTGGAGGATCCGGCGGTGGCGGATTCTAATCAAAGGAGAATTTATGTTAAACGAAATGATGCACAGACCAGTTGTCAAACCGGAACTGGTCGAGTACATGCGTTCAAGTCAACGCCGTTTTCCGGGGGACTTGGGTGAATTAGAAAATACAGCCAATGAATTAGGAATTCCAATTATTCCTCATGAAACAGCTGTGTTTCTAGATTTTATTGTTGGATTGTACCAACCAAAAAATATTTTAGAGATTGGAACGGCAGTCGGATTTTCAGCGAGTTTGATGGCCACAGCTTCACCACAAGCGAAAGTAACCACCATCGATCGCTATGAATTAATGTATAGCCGTGCCAAAGCCAACTTTGAAAGACTAGGGTTAGCCGACCGTATCACACAACTTGAAGGCGATGCGGCAGATATTTTACCAACTCTGGAACAAGGAAAATACGACTTCCTCTTTATGGATAGCGCCAAAGCTAAATACATCGAGTTCTTCCCATATTGTATGGATGTGCTTGAAGTCGGTGGCGTACTAATGGTGGACGATATTTTCCAAGGAGGAACCATTTTAGATGATGTGATGGAGCGCCCAAGACGCGTGCGTAAGATTCATCGCCGCCTCAATATGTTCCTTGATTTGGTTCAAAGCGACCCAACATTAAAATCAACTTTACTTCCACTGGGCGACGGAGTGATTCTCATTCAAAAGCTCGAAGAAAAAGATTTTAAATATATTTTAGAAGACTTGTAAATTAATCATGGAAATCCCCATGGAAAAGTTTTACAATAAGAAGGATGACAAAAGAAAGGAAGTTTTACAATGACAGATAAAGTGCGTGTACGTTATGCACCAAGTCCAACAGGGCACTTACACATCGGGAATGCCCGTACAGCTCTATTTAACTATTTATTCGCGAGACATTATGGTGGAGAGTTCATCATCCGTATCGAGGATACTGACCGCAAGAGAAATCTTGAACACGGTGAAGAAAGCCAATTAGAAAACTTAACATGGCTTGGAATGGATTGGGATGAAGGTCCAGACAAACCTGGCAAATACGGTCCATACCGTCAATCAGAACGTGAACACATTTATAATCCACTCATCGAGCAATTAATTGCCGAAGACAAAGCGTATAAATGCTACATGACAGAGGAAGAATTGGAAGCAGAACGTGAAGCGCAACGTGCTCGTGGAGAAATGCCGCACTACAGCGGTCAACATGCTCACTTAACACAAGAGCAACGTGACGCTTTTGAAGCAGAAGGACGCACTCCTGTTGTTCGTTTCCGTGTTCCAAAACAAGGAACTTACGCATTCGACGATATCGTTAAAGGCGACATCTCATTCGAATCTACAAGTGTCGGTGGCGACTTCGTTATCTTAAAACGTGACGGAATGCCAACTTACAACTTCGCAGTAGCAGTGGACGACCACTTCATGGAAATCACTCACGTTTTACGTGGAGATGACCATATTGCGAACACTCCAAAACAATTAATGATTTACGAAGCATTCGGTTGGGAACCACCACGTTTCGGACATATGACTTTAATCATTAATACGGAAACAGGTAAGAAATTATCTAAACGTGATGAATCAATTCTACAATTCATCGAACAATATAAAGACTTAGGTTACTTACCAGAAGCGATGTTCAACTTTATCGCGCTTCTAGGATGGTCT
>CALCML010000120.1 GCA_937967765.1 uncultured Carnobacterium sp. | reverse complement strand
TTTTCGTATCGAAGCAGACACGAATCATTTGATAAATCAAGATAAAGTAAATCGCAATTAAGAATGTGCCCCCTAAGAATCCGAAGTTTTCTCCGATTGTCGCAAAGATTAAGTCAGACTCACGAACCGGTACATAAACATCAGATACGCCAAAACCTTTACCAAGCATTCTCCCAGAACCAATCGCCTTCAAGCTTTGGAATAATTGGTATCCATTTCCACCTTGGTCGCCGTATGGATCTAACCATGAATCGATACGCGCGAATTGATAGTTCTTAAAGCCAATGTTTAATAGAATTTGACGGTTATACACTACTAAGTAAATAAGGAGCGCGCCGATTAATCCTACTACAATAATAATTGGAAGTAAGATTTTCCAGCTAATCCCTGACATAATTAGAACGCCGCCCAAAATCATTAAGAATACAAGCGTTGTCCCTAAGTCATTTTGCAAGATAACGAGTACTAACGCTGGCGCTGCCCATAAAATCAACTTCACGAATAATTGCCAGTCCGTTTGATTCGTCTTATATTTCGTCTTCATATTATGCGAAGTCGCGACTTTGGCTAAAATCAAAATATAGAAGATTTTCACGACCTCGGAAGGCTGGAAGGAGAATGTTCCAAATCTGAACCAACTCTTTGCCCCCGTATCCGCAAATGTCGCACGGTCGTAGAAGAACAGAACGGCAAGTAACATAAGGAGTCCTAAAATATATCCCCAGGTTGTTAGTTTCCATAATTGTTCCGAGTCAAACTGCATAATAATGATAATCGCGACAACCCCTACTACGTACCAAACCACTTGCATCAGTACCATTCTTAAAGAGGTATTTCCACTTATCAAATAAGTTGTTGAGAATAAAGTTGCAATACTCAAAAATGCTAATAATAATACAGGAAGGATGACGCCATAGTCGATTCGTGAATCTTTATCGTCATACATTAAGTTCTTCTTTTTCATCTGTTACTCCTTCAGTGTCTTGTTTTGGGTGTCTAAAGCGATAAACAATCACGTTCAACACGCCCCCTAAAATCATTACATTGGCAATAAAATACAGCCAAATCATAAATACAATCAATGTTCCAAACGCTCCATTGGCCGTAAAATTACGACCCGCGTAATGAATATAAATCGAGAATAATTGCGAAATTAATACAAATCCAACGGTTGTGAATAAGCCTCCTGGAAAAGCATACAGGAATGACCATTTCACATTAGGAATTGAAAAGTACATGAAACTCATCAATAAAAAGACGGTTCCAAATAAGAGTCCCCATTTTAAAAACGAAAGATCTAAAATCACCGATGCTAAATTGAGCGAGAAAAATTCCCCGACCAATCGTAATACTTGCTCTCCAAAGATGAAGACAATCGACACCGCAAATACGATTAAAATAGCTGCCATCGCAATTACAACGGCAAAGAATCGTTCAAAAATAAAATTTCTTCTCACCGGTGCCCCGTATAACACGTTTAGTGAGCGTTGAATACTACTAAACATTTGAGAAGCCGGCCAGAATAAAATCACCAAGCCGACAGAAAGCGCGCCCCCATTGAAGGTTCCTAAGTAATTCCGAAGAATTGGGAATATGACATCAGTGATGTTGTCCGGTAAAATTGTTTCTAATGTTTTAAACATTACATCGATAGGAATCGGTAATAACGGAAGAATATTGGCAACTAGCATGACCATTGGAATAACAGACAATAACATATAGTAAGCCATTGCTGCGGATTCAACACCAATATTCACATGCATTAAATCTTCTTGAAAAATCTGCCAAAGCTTTGTTCCAAATTTTTTCAGTCGTTGCATGACCTTCCTCCCCTTTCCTTTAAACCCTAGACACAATACTCTTATTATATCCTATTTATTGTATCATAATTGCCTTCTTTTTTCTTGTTGAAAGAAGTGATTTTTACCCTTTCTAAAAAAATTAACCGTTCCTCTTCTCCCTACAAAAAAAATCCCAAAATTCACTTATCAGTGAATTTTGGAATCCTGACATCAAAAAAAGAGGATGCAAGCATCCTCTTTTCTAAAAGTTATTATTTACCTTCTGCTAATACGCGTTCTTGTTCAACAGCAGCTTGTCCTAAGATG
>CALCML010000119.1 GCA_937967765.1 uncultured Carnobacterium sp. | reverse complement strand
ACAACATGAGCAAATACGAACAATTAGTTGAAACAAAAACGTTTTTACAAGAAAAAGGTATTGGTCACATTGATTTCGGAATGATTTTAGGTTCAGGTCTTGGGGAACTTGCTGGAGAAGTAAAGAACCCATTAATCTTTGACTATAAAGATATTCCAAACTTCCCAGTGTCAACAGTAGTCGGTCATGCTGGTCGTCTTTTATACGGTGAATTAGAAGGAAAACAAGTTCTAATCATGGATGGACGTTTCCATTACTATGAAGGTTACGATATGGAAACAGTAACGTTCCCAATTCGTTTAATGAAACTTTTAGATGTTGAAACGATTATTGTTACGAACTCTGCAGGTGGGGCAAACCCAACTTTCGAACCAGGGGACTTAATGATTATTACAGATCAAATTAACTACACTGGTACAAACCCATTAATCGGGCCAAACGATGACCGCTTTGGACCTCGTTTTCCTGATATGAGCCATGCATACCACGAATATGGACAAGAAGTGGTTCGTAAAGCTGCCAAAGAATTAAACATCAACATTAAAGAAGGAGTATACATGGGATACTCTGGACCAACTTATGAAACACCAGCAGAAATTCGCTTCACGCAAGCAATTGGTGGGGACGCTGTAGGGATGTCAACAGTTCCTGAAGTCATCGTTGCTAACCATGCTGGTATCAAAGTAATTGGGATTTCATGTATCACAAACTTAGCTGCAGGAATGCAAGCAAACTTAAACCACGAAGAAGTGGTAGAAACAACACAACGCGTTAAAGAAGTGTTCAAATCATTGGTTCGTAAAGTTCTTGTTTTATATTAAGAGACGAACCTCGAGGAGGAATGAATTTGTTAGTACCTTATTCAGCAACGAATAAAAAAATTGTGATGGGATTACTTTCTTACATCCCAGAATTCAAGGACTTTAAACGATTGCAAGAGGAAATTGAAGAAATCGCGACAAATCCATCCATCAAATGCTGGCTTTTTAAAGAAAGTGACAGTGAGAACTTTATTGGATTGATTGGTGGAGAAAGCACAACAGACACGATTGTCATTAAATACTTATCGGTGTCACCTTCGTTTCGTGGGGGAAATATTACATTCCAAATGTTAGAAGACTTAGCAAAGATGGAAGATAAAGTATTGAGTGGAACAATTGAGACGAGTGTGATTCTCGCAAAATGGAATAAACATCGTGTAAGTGAGGAACCATGGAAGATTTAACAATTAAAGTAGCTGAATACGAAGGACCGATGGACGTCCTCTTGCATCTGATTCGTGAGATGAAAATCGATATTTACGATATTCCGATGAATGAATTAACGAAGCAGTATTTGAACTTCATTCATTCCATGAAAACATTGGAGTTGGAAGTGGCAGCCGAGTATTTAGTAATGGCATCAACATTATTAGAAATCAAAGCAAGAATGCTTCTTCCAAAACCAAAATTGGAAGAGTTGGATGAAGACGGGGAGCCAATCGTGGAAGATCCTCGTGATCAGCTCGTTCAACAGTTATTGGAATATCAACAAATTAAAGAAAATGCCAAAAAGCTTGAGGAGCTTTCTTTCCAACGAGGCTTACACTTCGGGAAAGAAGCGAGTGACTTGTCTTCGATGCAGGAAATTATTCCTTTAAAAGAAGGAGAAGTGACGACTCAAGATTTATGGAATGCGTTAAAGAAATTAGCGCGAAAGAATATTGCGAAAATGCCACTCAAGGCCAATATTCAACATGAAACGCATACGGTTGAAGAATTAATGGATTCGATTATTTCAAAAATTGAGCACGCAGATAAGAAACAAGTTCCGTTTGAGGAATGTTTCCCAGCGTTCAACAGACATGCGATTACAACAACATTTTTAGCGATGTTACAGCTTGTTCGGGAACATCGTGTCCGTTTTATTCAAAGTTCTCCATATGAGGATATTTTGATTGAGAAAAGACAAGAAAAGGAGAAAGAGAGTGACTAATTACATTTCAGTATTAGAAGGCTTACTATTTGTTGCTGGAGATGATGGGATTACATTAGAAGAAGCAAGCTATATTTTAGAACTCGAAAGAAGTGCGGTTCGTCAATTACTAGATGAATTAAAGAAACGCTTAGAGGATGAAAATAGTGGACTAGAACTTCTTCTCACAGCTTCTCATTATAAGCTTGTGACAAAGGCAAGTTTAAAATCATATATCGAAAAATATGCGGTTTCTCCATATTCTTCTCAATTGTCTCAAGCTTCTCTAGAAACGTTGGCGATTATCGCGTATAAGCAACCTGTCACACGTGTGGATATCGAGTCGATTCGTGGGGTTCAAAGTAGCGGTTCGATTCAAAAACTATTGCTAAGAGATTTAATCGAAGAGGCTGGAAGATTAGAGACGCCTGGTCGTCCAAAATTGTATAAGACAACAGCTTATTTTATGGATTACTTTGGATTAGAATCGCTGGATGCATTGCCAGATGCTTCAGATTTATTCGATTTAGATTCTGAAGAAGCAAACCAATTGTTTAGAGATAATCATGATTTATTTGAAGAGTTAGAAATGCGCTCTAAAGAACATCATGAAGTAGAAGAAGAGAAAGAGTAGGTTTTTTTGTGGAAAGATTACAAAAAGTAATGGCGCACGCTGGTGTGGCATCCCGCAGAAAATGTGAGGCATTTATTCAAGAAGGCCGTGTGAAGGTCAATGGTGAAGTCGTGAGAGAACTCGGCTTTAAAGTAGGTGCCAATGATAAAATTGAGGTAGATGGTATTCCGATTTACAAAGAAGAACCTGTGTACTTCATGTTTTATAAACCAAAAGGCGTACTTTCAAGTGCAAGTGATGATAAAGGAAGAACCGTTGTAACTGATTATTTTAAAGATGTGGAACAACGCGTGTATCCAGTGGGACGTTTGGACTACGATACAACAGGACTTCTTTTACTAACGAATGACGGTGAGTTTTCAAACTTAATGACGCATCCAAAGCATCACGTAGAGAAGAAATATATCGCCAAAGTTAAAGGAATTCCAACGCCTAGACAAATGCGCCAATTGGAACGTGGAATCGTCTTAGATGGCAAAAAAACGTCAAATGCAAGAGCTCAAATTTTATCAGTGGATACCGATAAAGGAACAGGGATTGTCGCTTTAACGATTCACGAAGGATGGAACCATCAAGTGAAGCGTATGTTTGAAGCTGTGGAGTTACCTGTTATGAAATTAAAACGTGAAGAGTTTGGATTTTTAACGTTGGAAAACTTACGCCCTGGAGACTACCGTGAATTACGCTCATTTGAAGTACAGAAATTGAGAAAGCTCGCGTTAGACGAAAAATAGATTTCTATTAGGGAGTCATACAAAAGAAAAACGGACTCATACTGTATGAGTCCGTTTTGTTTATTTAGTCTTCATTAAATGGGCTATTTTTTCGTTTAATGGCACCCGTCGGACAGGCTGTATAAGCATCTTTGAACTTTTCTAGCGTATCTTCTGGTAGTGGAACTGTTCCGGTATTGTTGTCTTGTTTTACAAAAGCAATCCCTTCAGCATCGTACTCAAAAATCTCAGGAGCACGTAGTTGACAGATGCCACATGCGATGCAAGACTCGCATTCAACTTTTGTATAAATTTTTGAAAGAGAGGATTTATTATCCATGAGTCAGTACTCCTTTTATCAAATTTGGATATTACATGCGATCAAGTCGTATGGTGTGGTTCCGATAAATCGATTATATCGTATTTTAACGGGAAATCGTACCATGTCGACTTTAATTGGCGTGACAGAAGATAAAACTGAAGTGTTTTTTGCGAGTTTACCTCATTTAAAAGAAGAGTACTTTCATCAGTTAGTAGATGGATTCTTCCGTGAAGGAATGGTTAGCGAAAATGAATCAGGATTAGTACTCCTTAAAGAGATTCCAGAATTTTCGCTTGTGACAAACGGAAGTCATCCTGTCAATTACTTGATGCATCCATATTCGTTTGTGCAATTACGGGATGTGACAAGACTTTGGATTGAATGGATTAGTTATCACCGCTACGAAGAAACAAGCTATCGTCCTCTCATTCAAAATGTATGGTTACAGCAATTATTTAAGCGTTGGTATAAAGAAGAAAAAGAGAACATTACACCAGTTTGGTTTAATAGTGTTGTGGATGAATTCCAGGCATGGGCGGATAAACAAGATGAATCTGTGAAAGGACATTGGGTAGGCCTTTTTAATGGAGCTAAGTCGACAGCGGCTCTAGAAGCTGAGCTCGTTTCGTTATGGGATTTTACTACGGTTGAAGACTGTGAGCCACTCTCAAGACTTGTCTTTATGAAATGGGTGAGTGATGTCTTTGAGGAACCTGAAAATTCTCCAATCACTTATGGATGGTTTTCTAAAATGTTTGAATGGATTTCTCATGAAACGAGTTCTGTTCAAGAAACAGTTCGCTTATTTAAAAAAGGACTAAAACGAACGGAGATTGCACGACTTCGTAAACTCAAAGAAAGCACGATTAATGATCATCTCTTAAAGCATTTATTACTTACGAAAGATGCATTTTATAAACGTGTTGAAGAAACGAAGGCTGCCGTAGCATACAAAGAACTTTTCGAAAATGAGCAGTATCCAAAATATAAAAAGGCTAAAGACCAGTTTGAAGCAGAAGGGAAAAAACTAGATTTCTTCTTATTCAGATACTATCAAATCAGGGCCTTAAAGGAGCGTGAATGACATGGATCCAATATTGAGTCGGTTCGGATATGATGAGTTCCGAGAAGGACAACGGGAAGTCATCACCGCTCTTGAGAAAGGACATGATGCGATTGCGATTTTACCAACAGGGAATGGGAAATCGTTTATCTACCAATATATTGGGGTCAAGGAAAAATGTAGAGTCGTGATTGTGTCTCCGCTGATTGCGTTAATGGTCGATCAAGTTGCTAGTTTAAAACAGCTAGGAATTCATAGAGCTGTGGCCATCACGTCTCTTATGTCAGAATCTGAGAAGAATTATATTTTAAGCACGTTGAATGAGTATCAATTTATTTTCGTTTCTCCGGAGATGCTACAAGCGCCAAGATTCTTTAAGCAATTATCAAAATTGGAAATAGGATTACTCGTTGTCGATGAGGCGCATTGTATTTCACAGTGGGGGTATGACTTTAGAAGTGATTACCTATTTATCGGAAAGATGAGAAAGAGCTTGGGAAGTCCTAGGACGTTAGCGTTAACGGCAACAGCGACGACCCAAGTGATTCATGATATTTATACCTTCTTAGGGTTGGATAAGAACAAAACGACTTATTTCCAAGGACATGCCTTCTTGAAGAATCGTGAAATTGATGTTATTTCGGTTGAAGGACTTCGCAGTAAGATGCTTTCTGAATTGTTGAAGCGTGTGGAATATCCTTGTATCGTGTATGCCTCAACGATTAAAGAGATTGAAGGGTTAAAAGAATCACTCCAAGAGGAAGGATTTACAAAAATCGATACCTTTCACTCTAAGAGACATAGTAGCGATCGTCAAACGATTCAGCAGAAATTCTTTAGAGGAGAACTGAATATCTTATTAGCGACAAGTGCATTTGGAATGGGCATTAATCAGTCGAATATTCGTACAATTATTCATTACCAACTTCCTCAAACGCTTGAAGATTATGTGCAACAAATCGGTCGTGCGGGTAGAGACTTGCAGTTTAGTCGTTGTATCTCCTTTGTTCATCCGGACGATTTTTCGCAGATGAGTCGTAAAATTGAACGATCCTACGAAGTGGACGACGAAGAAGAAACGGAGCTTCATCAAAATATAAAAGAAATTGCAGAAGCCTTCCATTGGAATAATGAACAAAAGAATGAATTTATCAAGATGCAGCGGGGACGTAAATTAAAGCAATTGCGACAGATTGAAGAATTTGCGACCACGAGTCAATGTAAAGAACAGTACTTAGCACAGTTCTTCGGAGAAAATCGAACAGAGCCGTGTGGAAAGTGTAGTAGTTGCA
This sequence comes from uncultured Carnobacterium sp., assembly GCA_937967765.1. Taxonomy (GTDB): domain Bacteria; phylum Bacillota; class Bacilli; order Lactobacillales; family Aerococcaceae; genus Granulicatella. The sequence goes on along the minus strand of CALCML010000119.1, from coordinate 8,747 downwards.
GACATCTTGATTTATTCTTACTTGAAATTACTGCGAAATGGAATGAAGAAGAAAATGCCAAAAACTCCTTCGAAGAAAGCTTTAAGAAATTATTTAATCTATGATTAAATAGAGTGATTTTTTGAGAAATTATGCTACAATAGTACTAAAGTAAAAGTTTGCCCTGAGTGTAAGAATATGCTATATTGTGTAATGAATTGACTGAGGATAGCATTGGGTCAAATTAGGAGGATTTTTGAATGAGCGATAACTTTAATAATAACGAAGATTTAAATCAAACAGAAGAACAACCATGGGAAAGAAAATTTGGCGAAGATGAAAATTTAAAGAATCGTCAATTCTCTCGTAGTGCTAGAAACTCAGGTGGGAAAGCAGTAGCACCATTATCAAATGTGTTATTATTTGTGTTCCTTATTGTGATTGTTGCACCAGTATTATTTATGATGTGGTTCTCAATTAGCAATAACAGTAACCAAGTAAAACCTAGAACAGCTGATGATGTCATGTTAACGAAGACTGTTGAAACAACAACAGCAACTCCAGAAACAACTGCAGCTACAACAAAACAAGAAGCTACTACTACAGCGAACGAAGCAACAACAACTGCTCCTCGTCAAGCTGAAACTACTCAACAAACACCAACAACTCAAGCGCAACAAAACGGTAACTACACTACATACACAGTTAAAGCTGGAGATACTTTATACCGTATCGCAGTTAACCATGGTATGGATGTTGCGACATTAAAACAAATTAATGGTCTTACAGGAGATAATATTGCTCCAGGAACAACATTAAAAGTTGCACAATAATAGAGAACTATATTAGCGGAAGTCTGAGACGCAAGACGTTTCAGGCTTTCTTTTTGAGAAGGAGAGAGAATATGCAAGTTGCTATTGATGGACCAGCTTCGTCTGGGAAAAGTACAATTTCTAAATTGATTGCCAAAGAAACTGGTTTTCTTTATTTGGATACTGGTGCGATGTATCGTGCTACAACATTGGCATTTTTAAGAAATAATATTTCTGCGGATGATGCCTCTGCAATTGAAGAATTACTCGCTAATTTAGTGATTAGTTTTAAGAACATGGAAGAAGGTCAACTCGTTTTCTTAAACGGAGAAGATGTGACACGCGAAATTCGTGATCTTGAAGTGACAAGAAATGTATCTGAAGTTTCAGCGATTAAAGCAGTTCGTGTGAAACTTGTCAAGATGCAACAAGAAATTGCTGAAAATCATTCGATTATTATGGATGGTCGCGATATTGGGACAGTAGTGCTTCCAAATGCTGAACTGAAGATTTTCTTAGTAGCTTCTGTAAAAGAACGTGCGCTTCGTCGCTTTAGAGAAAACCAAGAAAAAGGGATTGAATTATCTCTTGAAAAATTAGAAGAAGAAATTGCTCACCGTGACTTTTTAGATAGTACTCGTAAAGAGTCTCCTTTGAAAAAAGCGGATGATGCAATTGAAATCGATACAACAAGCCTATCAATTCAAGAAGTCGTTTCTAAAATTACGAATCTTATCCAAGAAAAGTTAACGAATTAACCAGATTTTACACAAAAACACTAGAATTCGTTTTCATTTAGTGGTATGATTGTAAGTGGATAAAAAGTTTTATTTTACACAAAAATCAAACTTGATGTTCGCATGAATTGTCGCGCTTAGGAGGAAGTCACATGTCAGAATTACAAACAATGCAAGATGCGCTAGATATCGTTAAAGATATTCAAATCGGAGATTTAGTACAAGGTGAAGTATTAACTCTACAAGATAAACAAGCCATCGTCGGAATTATCGGTGGAGGAGTTGAAGGGGTTATTCCTTTTAACGAATTATCTACATCACCAGTTGAACGTGTAGAAGACGTTTTAGCTGTAGGAGATGTTGTTGATTTAGTAGTCATCAAACAAATCAAAGATAAAGAAAATGGAAGTTTCTTACTTTCTAAAAAACGTGTAGATGCACGTAAAGTTTGGGAAGAAATTCAAGCTAAATTCGATAACAAAGAAATCATCGAAGCTCCAGTTGTGGATGCAGTTAAAGGTGGTTTAGTAGTGGACGCAGGAGTTCGTGCTTTCGTGCCAGCTTCAATGGTATCAGACCACTATGTTGATAACTTAGCTCAATTCAAAGGCCAAACATTAGCTTTTGAAATCGTTGAAATCGAACCAAGCGAAAATCGTTTAATCTTATCACGTAAAAACTTAGTTGCAGCTGAAAAAGCAGCTAAGCGTGCAGCTGTATTTGAAGCAATTCAAGAAGGTTCTGTAGTGACTGGTAAAGTTGCTCGATTAACAAACTTCGGTGCGTTCATCGACTTAGGTGGTGTGGATGGTTTAGTTCACATCTCACAAATCTCTCACGAGCACGTTGCGAAAGCAAGCGACAAATTAAAAGTTGGCGAAGAAGTTCAAGCAAAAGTTATTTCAGTAGATCCAGAAAACGGACGTGTATCATTATCAATCAAAGATACATTAGCAGGACCATGGGACAACATTGAAGAACGTGCAGCAGTTGGTTCTGTATTAGATGGTTTAGTAAAACGTCTAACTACATTCGGAGCATTTGTTGAATTATTCCCTGGAGTAGAAGGATTAGTTCACATCTCTCAAATCGCTCACCAACATATCGCAACACCACACGAAGTTCTTAAAGAAGGTCAAGAAGTTCAAGTGAAAGTTCTTGAAGTTCATCCAGAACAACAACGTATTTCTTTAAGTATTAAAGCTTTACAAGAAGCTCCAAAACCTGAAAAAGAAGAAGTTGAAGAAGTTGTTGAAGAAACTTACGAATTACCTGAAGAAGATGTTTCATTCTCTTTAGCAGATCGTTTAGGTGATCAACTTTCTGAATTAAAAGTTGAAGAATAACATTCAAATAAAAGTTAAGTGGAAATAGTCTGGACTGGTTCCAGACTATTTTTATGATAGAATTAGAGAAAAAGGAGGAATAGTATGTCAACACCAGTTATTGCCGTTGTAGGAAGACCAAATGTCGGAAAATCTACAATTTTTAACCGTATTGTCGGAGAACGTATCTCTATCGTAGAAGATATCGCCGGAGTCACTCGTGACCGTATCTATTCTGAAGGTGAGTGGTTAGGTCACTCATTTAATATTATTGATACAGGTGGAATTGATATTACGGATGAACCGTTTATGTCAAACATCCGTATGCAAGCAGAGATTGCGATGGAAGAAGCAGATGTGATTATCTTCCTTACAAGTGTGAAAGAGGGCGTGACAACGACTGATGAACACATTGCAAAATTACTCTATCGCACAAATAAACCAGTTTTACTAGCTGTTAATAAAGTCGACAATCCTGAATTGCGTTCTGAGATTTTTGATTTCTATGCATTAGGATTCGGTGAACCCTTCCCAATTTCAGGAAGTCACGGGCTAGGTCTTGGAGACTTATTAGACGCAGCTGTTAAAGCTTTCCCTGAAGATAAAGGAGACGAAGAGGATAAAGACATCATTAAGTTTAGTTTTATCGGCCGTCCAAACGTAGGGAAATCAAGCTTAGTGAATGCGATGCTTGGTGAAGAGCGTGTAATTGTATCGAATGTTGCAGGGACGACTCGTGATGCCATCGATACGACATTCGAAGATGAAGAAGGTACTGTCTTCAAGATGATTGATACTGCCGGTATTCGTAAGAAGGGCCGTGTCTTTGAATCGACTGAAAAATATAGTGTCTTACGTGCCTTAAGAGCGATTGAACGAAGCGACATTGTTTGTGTGGTCTTGAATGCCGAAGAGGGAATTCAAGAACAAGATAAGAAGATTGCTGGTTACGCTCATGAAGCCGGTAAAGGTGTCGTTATTTTAGTGAATAAATGGGATACGCTTGAAAAAGATAATTCAACGTATAAAGAGTTTGAGGATAAGATTCGTCAAGAATTCCTATACTTATCATATGCTCCGATTATTTTTGTATCTGCAAAGACAAAACAACGTCTTTCAAAAATCCCACCAATTCTAAAAGAGATTCATGAAGTTCGTTCACGTCGTATTTCATCTTCAGTACTAAACGATGTATTGATGGATGCAATCGCGATGAACCCAACACCAACGGATAAAGGGAACCGCTTGAAGATTTACTATATGACGCAAGTAGCGATTCAACCACCAACATTTGTCACATTTGTAAATGATGTTGAATTGATGCATTTCTCATACGAACGTTTCTTAGAAAACCGTATTCGCTCAGCTTTTGGCTTCGAGGGAACACCAATTCATATGATTACGCGTCAAAGAAAGTAAAAAATTTCATAGCAAGCTTATAAAACAGGATATAAAACGTTGAAACTATTGAGGTTGAATGGTATAATTTAGAGGAAATCAAAACTAATTTTCGATTTCCAGATAAGTTGGACCACTCAACGAACTCTGATAGAAATTCTTATTTGACGGAGGTGAAACTAAAATGGCTAACAAAGCAGAATTAGTAGATCGCGTTGCTAAAAAAACGCAATTAACAAAGAAAGATGTTTCAGCAACAGTTGAAGCGTTATTCGAAACAATTCAAGAAGCTTTAAAAGCAGGCGAAAAAGTTCAAGTTATCGGATTTGGTACATTCGAAGTACGCGAACGCGCTGCTCGTAAAGGACGTAACCCTCAAACAGGTAAAGAAATCAAAATCAAAGCTTCTAAAGTTCCAGCATTCAAAGCTGGTAAAGCTCTTAAAGATGCAGTTAAAAAATAATTCCAATGAATTATTTTTCATAGCATGAAGTTTTAATTGGTGTTATATTAGAGTTAACTCTATATAACACCTTCTTTTTTTGGTGTAAAACTTTAATAGATACATATATAACATGCAGTTCATCTGCAAAAGGAGACATTATGACACAAGTAATCGAAGCGATTGAACAAGCCTTACAAGAACAAGATATTGATAAAGTCTATGAACACTACCATCATTTTTTTGACAATTTTGACCCAGAAAAAGACCTTCAAGAGATGGCAGATTTAGCGACCTATTCTGTATCAATTGGATTCTACGAAGAAGCCAAACGTGCCTTGTTACGACTCACCGAAGTTGAACCAGACGAAGCGATTTGGACGATTTTATTAGCCGAGATTTTAGTGGCTGAAGGAGAAACAGATCAAGCGTTATCGATTCTGTATGATATTCCTGAAACAGATCCAGACTATCCAAGTGTGTTAGTGGTTCAGTCAGAAGCGTACCGAGAAGAAGGAGATTTCGACTTAGCAGAGAAGAAACTCTTAAAAGCAAAAGACTTGGAACCAGATGAAGCGATTATTGATTTTTACCTTGGAACTTTATTATTTGAAGCGGGAAGTTTCGAACGTAGCGCTTTTTTCTTGGAGCGTTTCTTAAAACAAAATCCAGCAGAAACCGGTGAAGAAGAACGTGCACAAGAGTTGTATGTTGAAGCGACTTTGAGAATGGGCAATAAAGAGCCCTTAGAGCAATTTATTGGCGACGAGAGTATTGATGGCCTCTCTAGTGATTTATTACTTCAAATGGCGTCTTATGAGTCCATTGAGGGCAACTATGAGAAAGCTCTCGAGTACTACATGGAACTTCTAGAACGTGAACCTGAAAATAGTGAAGTGACACTGAATGTGATTCAATGTCTTTTAATCTTGAAACGTGACGAAGAAGCAAAAGAATATGCGAAAAAGTGGATTGCTTTTGATGAATTGAATGATGAAGCACATCGTATTCTTGGCCAAATTGAAATCGCAACAGGAAATCCTAAAGTTGGATTACAAGAATTAAAAGAAGCCGTAAACATTAACAGTGACTCTTTACTTAATGTGACAAGTTATGTTGAGGCTTTAAACGATGAGGAAGAATATGAGGAAAGTATTGCATTCCTTGAAAGCTTAGAAACAAAAGAAGATGCGGTGATTCTTTACTTGTTTGCGAAAACTTATGAAGCAATGGAAGAGTACAGCGAGGCATTTACAAACTATCAAAAAGCCTATGAAGCAGGGGAAAGTTCTGTTGAATTCTTAGAAGATTATATCCGCTTTATGATTGAAGAGGGGCGTAAAGATTTAGCAGCACCAGCCTTACAAGAAGCGTTAAAGGTAGATCCGTTTAATCCTGAATTTATCCGTTATACATTTATTTTTGAAGAGTAGGAGGGATACTTTGTTTAACCCAAGTTTAGAAACGAAGAAGAAATTTATTTCGTGGTTCATTTCAAATCATTCTTTGAAAAGAAGAGAGTCATTGTGGATTCTGAACTACTTGTTAAACCATGAGTTATTGTTGAAACAAATTCATTTCGTGGAGCATGTGGAAGCTACTCCAAAAGGAATGTTATTTTCAACGATTAAACCTGCTCAAGAATCTTTCCTATTTTATAAGGAAGGAACCAAATTCGATAATCCAGAAGTAGCCTTTCATGATATGCGCCTTCATTGGAAAGAAGATTGCTATGTGGAATTAGATTTTCCAAACGCCTATAAGAGTATGGTGAGTTTTGCCGTATTAGAGAAAAATCCTTATTACATCTCAGAAGTAGAAGAAATGGAAGTAGTGGAGGATGAATTAGATAGTATTCAAAAGGAAGTGTTGATTTCTCAATTGAAAGCAGAAATCAATGAGGCCCTGGAATCAATGGACTCTCAGCGTTTCATGGAATTAACGAATCGATTAAAGGAGTTAGAAGATGAGTGATTTTAAACGAAAAGTTGATATACAATCGGTACCGCTCTTCGTTAGTGCACTCCCTGTTCTTCAAACGTTAAAAGAAGCTGGACACGAAGCCGTTTTTGTGGGTGGTTCAGTCCGTGATTTGGTTCTTGGAAAAGAAATTTCTGATGTAGATATTGCGACAAGCGCAACGCCAGAAGAAGTGAAGAGTCTCTTTTCGCATACGGTAGATGTGGGAATCGAACATGGTACCGTTCTTGTACTCCATCATCATGATAGCTATGAGGTGACAACATTTCGTACAGAAGGAACGTACCAGGACTTTAGACATCCAGATTCCGTGACCTTTGTTAGAAGTCTGGAAGAAGACTTGATGCGCAGGGATTTTACGATTAATGCACTCGCAGTGAACGACAAAGAAGAAATTGTCGATTATTTTAATGGGATTGAAGATTTAGATCGTGGCATTATCCGCTGTGTTGGAAATCCTATGGAGCGTTTTAATGAAGATGCCTTACGGATGATGCGTGCAGTTCGTTTTGCGGGACAATTAGGCTTTTCGATAGAATCTGATACGTTTAATGCAATTCGTACTTTAAAAGCCAATTTAGAGCGAGTAGCGGTGGAGCGTATGAAAGTTGAGTTTGAGAAGATGATACTGAGTCCACATCGCGATCTTGCCTTTAAAGCATTTGTAGAGAGTGAGTTATACCATTCTTGTCCAGATTTTAAAGAGGCCAAAGAGACACTCTTAAAATTAGGGGAATTCCCGCTAGAAAAAATGACGATTACGCAAGCATGGATTTTATTTGCGTACTATGAACGATTAAGTATCCCTCATTTAAGAAAAGTATTGAAAAATTGGAAATCTTCAAATGACCAAATCTCTACTATATTAACAGGCTATCAAACATTGCTTGCTCGTCTTGAAAAAGAGTGGGATGCATTCCTTGCCTATGAATGTCCAGAAGTTTTAGCGATTGAAGTAGAGCAGTTGTTACCAGGAATTGGCCACAGTGAACAATTAGTAGAGTTAGAAGAAGTGTATCGACAATTACCGATTCGTTCGATGAAAGACATTCAAATTGATGGGTTTGGAGTAAAAGAAGCACTTGGCTTAGAGAAGATGGGGCCTATTATTGGTGAAGTCTTACAAGCTCTTCAAACAGAGATTTTATCTGGTAGATTACCTAATGAAAATACTGAGATCGTTTCATGGATTAGAAATAATTTCAGTGAAAGTAAATAAAGTTTCATTGAAATGAAAAACAATTTATTGAAAGCCATTTAATTTAATATAATTCTTGAATGAAAGGCGTTTCAATGGTATTATCATTGTGTAAGCAATAATTTATTTTAAGGAGTGACCCTATATGAAAAAGGTTATGTCAGGTTTACGATTTGTATTTAGAAATGGAGAAACATGGACGATTAATCGTCGTTTGATTGGTGACTTATGGATTAAAAAAGTTACAACATCATTTGGACGTATTAACGGTGGCGAATTCCAAGAAATTCACCCATGTGAATCATTACGTATCGAAATCTTCCCTGAAGCAGACCACGTTATGTCAGAAGACATCAACTTAGGTGGTTTAGAATTAGGAATGTTCGAACGCGTTAAAAAATATAGCGATATCGAATTAATGGATATTTTATATGTTGATGGAAATCATCCAAAATCAGATGTAATTGTTGACAAAGATCGTGTTTATTTCCCATACAGCCCAGTAGATGAAGATGGAAATGACAACAAATACCAAAGTTCAGCAATTGGATCACACGGTAACTTATTCATCGTGATTGACCCAGAAAAATCTGTGGAAGATATCTACCCAGAAATTTAATTGCCAATTGAACCTAGGACATTTGTCCTAGGTTTTTTATTTAGTTTGATTTATTTATTTTATTATATAAGAAGTCTAGTTCTTTTCATGATTTCAAGGTATAATAAACCTATCACAAGTTAAAGGAGAAAGTGTATGAAAGTTTGTTTTATTGCAGCTGAAGCAGCTCCCTTTGTTAAAGTTGGAGGGTTAGGAGACGTTATTGGTTCTCTTCCAAAAGCCCTTCGTGAATTAGGCGTAGATGCACGTGTTATTTT
>CALCML010000118.1 GCA_937967765.1 uncultured Carnobacterium sp. | reverse complement strand
CTTGCGGGGGTAAGACTACAAAGCAAACAGGACTCACACTGTGAGTCCTGTTTTGACTTTGGTCTTACTCCCTTTGAGGATTTAAAGGTGAGAGACTTTAAGGCTCGAACCGGTGCAACGTTACCGTAATTATGAAGATATCTGTAAGGTTTCAAAGGAATCATTTACGTCTTACTTTCTCTTTATTGTTATTTCTATTTATCGTTTAATTTTTCGTAAAGGTGTGCAGTTTTTATGTGGTTTTAGAGGGTTTTATGGTACAGTATAATAGACTCAATTTAAAAGGAGGATTGTAATGAACGAAGAATTTAACAATCAGAATCATGACGAAGAAAATATCGAAATCGAACAAGACACTGAACTCGAGCATCGTCATACTGAAGAACCCAAAAAACAATCCATTATAAAGAGTATTTGGAATCATAAAATCATGATGGCGATTCGTCGCTTTTGGAGAAAATTTCATGTAACGAAGCTGCTTCTAGCGATGATGCTAACGGTAGTAACACTATTTACGGGATTTTTAGTTTATTCCGCAAAGACAACCGATGTGAGTGGCTTACGCGCTGGGATGGTCCAAGTGACGGAAGTATATGACCGCAATAACCAAGAAGCCGGCGTGCTGAATATCAATAAAGGAGAATTTCTAACGATAGACCAGATTTCTCCGAATATGATTAATGCGCTTGTTTCCACAGAGGATAAACGTTTCTATGACCACCATGGATTCGATCCGATGGGGCTGCTTCGTGCGACATTTGGCCTGTTAATGAACCGTGGCCGAGTGACGGGTGGAGGAAGTACCATTACGCAACAATTAGCCAAGAATGCGTTCTTAACTCAGGAACAATCGTTTATGCGAAAAGCAAAAGAGCTCTTCTTGAGTTTCGAGTTGGAGAAGAAATATTCCAAAGACCAAATTTTGGAGATGTATTTAAATAATGCCTATTTCGGAAATGGGGCGTACGGAATTGAAAATGCGTCGCTTCGTTATTTCGGAAAGAGCGCAAAGGATTTAACCATCAGTGAAGCGGCTGTCCTTACAGGAAGCTTAAAGGCACCGAATGTGTATAATCCAATTGACGATATGGAATCGACGGTGAAACGCCGTGCGACTGTCTTACAGTTGATGGTTGATAATGGCAAAATCACACAAGAAGAAGCCGATAAAGCTGCTGCTGAAGTGATTACCGTGACAGATACGTATGAAGCCAATGCCCGATATAAATATCCATACTATTTCGATGCGGTAATTAATGAAATTACAACGAAATACGGAATTAGCGAAGAAGACTTGCTGAACAAAGGGTATAAAATCTACACAGGTTTAGACCAAAATATGCAAGCAGATTTGGAAGAAACCTTCTCACACAGTTGGTTATTCCCGAAAGCATCTGACGGTACGGTTGCTCAAGCGGCTTCGATTGCCATGGATCCTCAATCAGGGGATGTCCTTGCGACAGTGGGTGGACGTACTAACGAGAAACATACTTTCCGTGGATTTAACCGTGCAACACAGCTTCAGGCTCAGCCAGGGTCAACGTTTAAACCATTAGCCGTCTATACTCCGGCTCTTGAAGAAGGGTATCAACCTAATTCTGTTCTTGTCGACGAGAAACGTTCGTATGGTTCAGATAAATATACGCCTGAGAACTGGAATAAACAGTATCAAGGAACTGTGACAATGACGGAAGCCTTGAACCAAAGTTGGAATGCTCCTGCTGTATGGTTACTCGATAAAATCGGATTGAAGAAAGGAATCGAGAAGGTTCATCAGTTCGGAATCGAAACAGATCCAGGTGATGAGTACTTAGGGATTGCCCTTGGAGGACTTACAAAAGGGGTTTCTCCAGAACAAATGGCCTCTGCCTATACAGCCTTTGCCAATAAAGGCGTTCGTGTTCAACCACGTTTTGTGACAAAAATTGTGGACGCAAACGGGAAAGTCGTTGTAAACAACACAGCCGTGAAGGAAAATCGTGTGACAACGGAAGAAGTGGCTAAGAAGATGACAAGTATGCTATTAACCGTATACGGTTCAGAAGGCCTTGGCGCGCCATTTTCACCAGCTGGTAAGACGATTGCCGGTAAGACTGGGACAACCGAAGCTATCAATAATGACAATGGTTCTCGTGACCAATGGATGATCGGATATACACCAGACGTAGTTGTTGCTACTTGGATGGGATATGACCAATCAGGGAACTACTCTTTATCAGCATCTAGCCGTGAAGGGGTAGGACCGCTCTTTAAACTAGAGATGGAAGGATTGCTTCAATTTACCGCAAATACACCATTTAATGTGGAAGCCGTGAAGACGAAACAAAATAACCAAAACAACAATTCGAATAACGGTGTCGATCAATTTATCAAAGACGCTCAAAAAGCGGGCGAACAAGT
>CALCML010000117.1 GCA_937967765.1 uncultured Carnobacterium sp. | reverse complement strand
AAACTTCGCGTAATTGAAATTATAACGAACCGTATTGTTTTCATCTGTTGTAAATTGTTCATTATGAATCTTAATGCCAATTATAAGCAAGACTACGGTCACAATCGAAAGCACAAAGGCTAAGAGAAATGCCTTAATTTTCTTCATCTATAACCCATCCAATATCTTTTAGTGTATCTGTTTCGTTTTTCTTTCATTTGCTAACATTACAAAGCGATAAAGTCTTACATTCACTTTTAAGAATAATGCAGCAAGGCGTCTTCCTTTCTGGAAGATTTGGTTTCTAGCAATTTTTAATGCATTTTGTTTCAAATAATCGCGGACGACTTTATATTCTTCTAATTTTTGATACCCATCTACATGAAGCAATTTATCAAAAATGAAGAAGTACGCATACGATAATCTAAAGAACATTTCTTCGTGTAAATCTGGATAATGCTCCTCTACGTATCTACTAAATTTAGTGTAAATCTCAATATAATTAAAATCTCGCTTACTAAACGTAGACGTCGTAATACTATTTCCACGGTGGTAATAATAATAATATGGCTTTGTATTCACCACATATTTATGAGCCACTTGGATTAAATCATAATGATAGAACGCATCTTCGTAAATCTTCCCTACCGGAAATTGCAGTTGAGCCGCAATTTCTTTTCGAATCAATTTATTACAAATGCTTCCTGGGACTAATTTCCCAACAAGATATTCTTTCAAGAACTCGTCTGTGTTCATCACAAAATATAAGTCAGGATTCTCACATTGCGGAGACTCACCTGTTTCATAGACATTCATAATATTGCAAACTGAAACATCAGCATTTTCTTTCATCATCTGCTCATATAAGCTTTCGATCATTTGAGGATGAATGTAATCATCTGAATCTAGAAAAAGAACAAATGCCCCACTAGCTTGTTGCAGTCCGTAATTCCGAGCATCAGAAAGCCCACCATTTTCTTTATGAAAGACCTGAATTCTCGAATCTGACTCTGAAAGAGTATCGCATAGCTTTCCGCTATTATCAGTTGCGCCATCATCAATCAATAAAATCTCAAGATGTGGGTAACTTTGCTTTTTAATCGAGTCAACACATTTTTCTAAATACTGTTCAACATTGTATACAGGTACAATGACACTAATTAAATCTGACATACTTACCCTTTCTTCTTGAACACCTTATTTTTTATAGCTTGTAAGCTACTAATAAAGATTTCGTCTTTAACAAGTGCTAATACAACAATATAGTAAATCACACAAGACACAATCGTCGCTAAAATATTCACCAGTAATGCCCCGTTAACAATCCATTCAATTGGATGGACGACAGAAAACAAATATCCGATGACAAAAAAGCCGCTCGCGTACAACATATATTTCCCTGTATGAATTAATAATTTACGCATTCTAAAAAGATTATTTTGTCGAATGAGAAGCATATCTAATGCGATTACTACTAATTCTGCAAAAATGGTTGTGACAATGTAAAGCGCTGGATTGGCAATATGATTCAAGGCTAATAGTGAATTCAAGGCTAAGTTGATCCCCCCACCGATGAAGTAAATAACCGTTAGACGATTTTCATAACCTTGAACGAAGATAATTTGGTTTTCTAAAATTAAGGCTAACGCCCAAGGAATCGAACGAAGTGCAAATAAGATTACACTTGTACCCGCATCTAAATATCGTTCTCCAGCATAAAGAATTGTCGCGTGAGGTCCTAATACAGCTAGACCAAACGATAACGGAATAATACAAAACATAAAAATACGTCCACCCTTATTCACAAGGTCATCGTACGCTTTATAATCATTAATTCCAAGATAATATCCTAGACGCGGCACACTTACACTAACTGCTCCACTGATAACCCCAGAAATCGAGAATACTAAGGTCTGAGCAATCGTATAATATGATACGTCCTCTGGTAAAGCCACTGCTGAAAGGAACATACGGTCTAAGTACGTATATAGCATTCCGGCATTGGCAAGAAGTAAAATCGCAATTAATGGTTGAATGACGCGTTTCACTTCAAGCATAGATACCTTCACAAATTTAACTTCACGTTTAATCCATAAGAAACTTGCAAGGTAATTAAGCATTGTGATTAGTGACATTACTAGCGCATAAGCGACAATATCATGTTCACTACGAACAAACGCAAAAATCGAAACAAGCATTAAAATACGAATCGCTAAAGTTTTATACAAAATAAATGTATAGTTCTCAAACGCTTCGTTCATCCACTCAATATTTAAAAATTGAGCGAATACTTGGATAGCCATCACATAGTATAAAGTCTTTAAAAGCGGCGTTCCCTCCATCGAAAACGTGATTAAGAAGTACGCCAACGTTGTTACTAATGTACAAACTAACGAAATGTAAAATAACAGTGAGAATGTACGATTAATTGCGTCTTTATCCGACTTCACCTTACTAATCGCACGAATTCCATAGTTATAGATTCCTAATGTCGCAAATGGAATAAATAAACCGATAAACGTATTGGTAATATTGAAATACCCGTAATCAGTTTTACTTAAAATACGTGCGATATAAGGCCCCGTAATTAATGGGAACACAATATTTAATACCCGGAGCATTAAATTCGCTATTGCATTCACTTTAATATTCTTCATAAGTCACCCCTTTTTATCATTTTTACCCTATCCTACA
>CALCML010000116.1 GCA_937967765.1 uncultured Carnobacterium sp. | reverse complement strand
CGATTTTCATGATTTCACCCCTTTGTCATTACTGATTTAATAAAAATAAAAACGCGATAAAATTATTGAGAAAATGCATCGAGATAGATGCAAAAACATTGTCGTTATAATAACGATACATCCCAACAATCGGAATCGTTAATGGAACGTACATCAACGCCGCTGTCCAGTCAATCAAACCTGCAGCATCTTTTGAAAGTGCGTGAAGTAGCACGAATAGAAACGCTGAAATAAACGTTAATACATGAACGTTGAGCGATTTCTTAAACGAACCGATAATCGCTTCACGAAACACCAATTCTTCTAAGATTGGCGCCACAACGCATAGAAGAACAAACATCAAGACGGCGTCGTTTGCGCTCATCATTTTTTCAATCTGTTCTTGGTTATCCGACGTCACATCTCCAATAAACTGCGCGACTGCAATCGCTAATCCGATACGAAGTGCATATCCAATCGCCAAATCTCGAATAAACGGACGCTTGATGAAGTTTTTGAACCCTTCCACAAGCTTCTCGCGGAACAATGCCACCCCAATCACTGTTGAAACCAGTTGAAGGATCAGGTAGGCATTTGTATCAATACTTGGTCCCGAAGACGTATAACGAATAAAGAACGCCGGGAAGACCATCAAGTTTAAAAAGTAAACAACCCATAATAGAACCGCATTTTTCTTCATAGAACACCTCTAGTCATCCGTGAAACGGACTGGTTTTGTATTTTTAATGCTATAGATTTTTTCAATTTTGCCATCATGCCATACGATACCGTGAAGCGCGCCACCAAAAACAGCCCCGCCATCGATACCGATTTTGCCATCATGTTGCCATAATTTCATAAAGTCGCCATCTTCGTTTAAGCCACGTAAAGGTGTGTGACCGAAGATAATCGTTTTGCCAGTATTGTTGGCCCCTTTATGGAATGGCTCGCGAATCCAGTAGAAATCTTTTGGCTCAGTATCGTGCCAGTCGTCTAAGCGTAAATCCACCCCAGCATGCGCTAAAAGCAAGTCGCCTTCATCGATAAAGAGAGGACGTTCTCTTAGAAACGCGATTAGTTCTGGATATTGTGCTTTAAGAGCTTCTGCATCTTCCACAGGATTGACCGGAGTACCTTGTGGGCGACCGAGTAAGTCGTTAATCGTTGTATCCCCATTGTTTCTGAAGTAGTGTGGAAAACGTCCTTCAGGATCGTCGATAAATGCAAGGAACATCACTTCATGATTTCCCATCAAATACCATGCGTTTTTCTCTTTCGCATATTTCATCCCTGTTAGGACACTACGTTTATTGTCTGGTCCACGGTCAATCAAATCTCCCATGAAAACAAGTTGCTGAGTTTCTTCGTCCCAGTTTTGAAGCATTTCTTCCATCATGTCTGCTTCGCCGTGAATATCACCAATAATAAA
Organism: uncultured Carnobacterium sp.; assembly: GCA_937967765.1. Classification (GTDB taxonomy): domain Bacteria; phylum Bacillota; class Bacilli; order Lactobacillales; family Aerococcaceae; genus Granulicatella. Next base: position 2,040 of record CALCML010000116.1, on the reverse strand, counting down.
ATATGTTTTTTTCATTTTCTACACCTCAATTGCTCTGTTACTGTCTATTATAGCAAACTTTCGCATCAATATGAAAGTGGATTTGACTCATGAAAAAATTTGCAAAAAAAGAAGCCTTACTTTCGTAAGACTTCTTCGTCATTTAAGATTATTGGTTTTCTTTTTTACGAGTGAATAATAACGCTGCCGCTACAACCACAAGTACGCCACCAATGATAACAGTGAATCCTTTTGCTGTACCTGTATTTGGTAATTCAGGACGTTTTGGTTCTTCTGTTGTTGGAACTGCTGGAGTTTCTGTAGTTGAACCTTCAGTAGTAGTTCCTTCTGTTGTCGTTGAAGCTGTAGTAGCTGCAGTTGTTGTTGTGCTTTCTGTAGTACTTGCAGTTGTTGTACTTTCTGTAGTACTTTCTGTTGTTGTAGTGCTTTCAGTAGTTGATTCAGTCGTTGTTGTACTTTCTGTAGTACTTTCTGTTGTTGTAGAAGCTGTTGTAGTTGTTGCTTCTGTTGTTGTTGAAGCAGTAGTTGTTGTTGAAGCAGTAGTTGTTGTTGCTTCTGTTGTTGTAGTACTTTCAGTAGTTGATTCAGTCGTAGTTGTTGAAGTTGTGCTTTCTGTAGTACTTTCAGTTGTGCTTTCAGTTGTTGTTGTCGTAGTAGTTGTAGTAGTAGTTTCAGGCATTTCACCATCAGCTGTACCAGAACCAGATAATAATGTGTAAGTTACATCTGTTGATTGTTCACTATCTAAACCTTCAGCTGTGATTGAGATTTTGTTTTGTGGGTTCTTTGTAGGATCCACTAAGTTTACGATATAGTCAACGTAAATAATTTTATCTGTTGTATCGATTTTTACTTTAATACCTGTATCAGTGATTTCATAGTCACTTTCAGAAAGGAATCCAGCTGAAACCCATGGATTTTCTGAATCTACTAATTCAACACGTAATGAACCAGGTACGTATGTTTGGTTTGAATCCCAAACATCTTTAATTTCAACATTACTTAATGTTTTTCTAGCGGCGTTTAAACGTGCCCACCAGTGAACTTGTTCAGCGTTCTCTGTTGGTTGAAGACCCCATTTAGTAACCATTTCTCCTGGAGTAGGTCCTTCAAGTGGATCGATTTTTTGTGATACGACAGTACCGTTAAAATCAAGTTCTTGAGTAGTATCTGCTAAACGATTGTCTGGTTCCCACTTAACATCAACTTTTAATTCGATGTTTTTGTTTAATTTGTGGTCTTTGAAGTAAGGACCAAACGTTACTGTAACTGCACCGCTTTCTGGTGACACTTCAGCATATGCTACTGTTTCTCCAGCTTTATTATAAATTGGGAAGCTGTAAGAAGATTGAATTTTCACAGGTGAATTCACTTTGAATGTCATTGTGTCATTCATGTTGATATCGATATTATCAGGAATATCTACTTTAAATGTAATTCCCCAACGAGCATATAAATCGGCTGCATCTCCCGAAATTTGAACAGTTGGATTCTTCACCTCAATCGCTGTTCCATTTTTTGTTACTTCTGCCGCACTTGCTTGTTTTGGAGCAAAGAATACTGCTAAAGCAAATAGCGCAGAGAGTAATAAGAATACTTTCTTTTTCATAAAAATCCTCCTAGTTTCTTGATTTAAATTTTATTCTTTCAAACTCAATCATTTTTTCTCCCAAAATCAACACTATTTTTTCGAAAAAGCGATTTCGATTTGAAAGAACTTTGAATATAAATAAACTAATAGTTATTCTAAACTACTATTTCTCTAACTGCAATACAAAAGCCCCTAAATCATGTGTTTTTAATGATTTTTTTCTCTTAAAATGAAAAATAAAAAAAGCTAGAAATATCGGAAATATTTCTAGCTTGCTCAATTATTCTAAAATTCATTTAAAGCTACTTGCCGGGATTGAACCGGCGACCTCCACCTTACCAAGGTGACGCTCTACCGACTGAGCTAAAGCAGCGTTTTTTGGGTAAAAAAAAAGAACTCCGCCAGTAGGACTCGAACCTACGACATCATGATTAACAGTCATGCGCTAC
>CALCML010000115.1 GCA_937967765.1 uncultured Carnobacterium sp. | reverse complement strand
GTGCAGAAAGTTTGATACAATAGAGGTATCGATTAAAAAAGAGGTATAGAAATGGCAAAAGACCATATTGTCGTGCATGGCGCACGATCTCATAATTTAAAAAATATTGATGTAAGCATCCCTCGTGACAAGTTTGTCGTGATTACAGGGCTATCAGGGTCAGGGAAGAGCTCGCTGGCGTTCGACACATTATACGCAGAAGGGCAACGTCGTTATGTAGAGAGTCTATCTGCATACGCACGTCAATTTTTAGGGCAAATGGACAAACCAGACGTGGATAGTATCGACGGTTTGAGTCCAGCGATTGCCATCGACCAAAAAACAACGTCCCGTAATCCGCGTTCAACAGTCGGAACGGTGACGGAGATTAATGACTATTTGCGTTTATTATATGCGCGTGTGGGGAAACCAATCTGTCCAAACGACGGTACGCCGATTGAAAGCCAGTCCTTGGAACAAATGGTAAACCGCGTCATGGCGATGCCAGAGAAGACAAAGATTCAAGTGTTGGCGCCGGTTGTCGTTCAGAAGAAAGGCGAGCATAAGAAAGTTTTCGAGAAGATTCAAAAGGATGGCTATGTGCGTGTGCGCGTGGATGGCGAGATGCATGAAGTTACTGAAGAATTCAATCTCGAGAAGAATAAGAAGCATAATATTGAAATCGTCGTGGACCGTATCGTGGTGAGCGATAAGAGTCGTTCACGTCTATTCGATTCGATTGAAGCGGCTCTTCGTTTAGCGGAAGGCTATGCGATTGTCGATGTGATTGGTGGGGAAGAACATCTCTTCAGTGAACACCATTCATGTCCGATTTGTGGCTTCACGGTGGGCGAATTAGAGCCTCGTCTCTTCTCGTTCAATGCGCCGTTTGGAGCGTGTCCGGAGTGTGACGGTTTAGGGTCAAAACTCGAAGTCGACCTAGATTTAATCGTTCCGGATAAAAACTTAACGCTGGAAGAAGGAGCGCTTGTTCCGTGGAATCCAATTAGTTCGAACTATTATCCAACGATGCTCGAACAATTTTGCAAACAGTTCAAGATTCCGATGAATATTCCATTCGAGAAATTGACGCAGTCGCAAAAGAATATGGTGCTTTACGGTTCAGGAGATGCGACCTTCAAGTTCCATTATGAAAATGAATTTGGTGGCGTGCGTGACGTGGAAATTCCTTTTGAAGGAGTGGCCGTGAACGTGGAGCGCCGTTACCGTGAAACCAATAGTGATTTTACGCGTGAACAAATGCGCCAATATATGACCGAATCCGAATGTAAGAGATGTCACGGTTTCCGTTTAAATGAACAGGCGTTGTCTGTCAAAGTCGGAGGCAAAAACATTAGTGAAGTGTTGACACTGTCTGTAGATGATGAGATTGATTTCTTCAAAGACTTAAACTTATCCGAAACAGACGAGCAAATCGCTGCGCCAATCTTAAAAGAAGTAAGCTCTCGTTTGAAATTCTTACGCAATGTTGGTTTGCAATACTTAACATTGAGCCGTGCCGCTGGAACGTTATCAGGGGGAGAAGCGCAACGAATTCGTTTAGCGACTCAAATCGGTTCAAACCTTTCTGGCGTCCTCTATATTTTAGATGAGCCATCGATTGGACTTCACCAACGCGACAATGACCGCTTAATTGAGTCATTGAAGAGCATGCGTGACCTAGGAAATACGCTGATTGTCGTAGAACATGACGAAGACACGATGCGTGCTGCGGACTACTTGATTGATATTGGTCCAGGTGCGGGTGAATTTGGTGGCGAGATTATCGCAGCAGGAACTCCAAAAGAAGTGGAGAAGAATAAGAAATCACTGACAGGGCAATATTTAGCAGGGAAGAAATACATCCCAGTTCCAGATGAACGCCGCACTGAAGATAAGGGCTGGATCCATTTAGAAGGCGCTGCAGAAAACAACTTACGCGATATCGATGTGGATGTGCCACTCGGACGTTTCGTAGCCGTGACAGGGGTATCGGGTTCTGGTAAGAGCTCGCTTGTTAACAGCGTATTGAAGAAAGCCTTAGCGCGTGAGATTACCCGTACGAAGGAAAAACCAGGGAAGTTCAAGAGCATTTCTGGATTTGAGAGCCTCGATAAGATTATCGATATCGACCAAAGCCCAATCGGAAGAACACCACGAAGCAACCCAGCAACGTATACGGGTGTATTTGACGATATTCGTGATTTATTTGCGACCACAAACGAAGCAAAAATCCGCGGATATAAGAAAGGCCGCTTCAGTTTCAACGTGAAGGGTGGACGATGTGAGTCTTGTAAAGGGGACGGCATTCTGAAAATCGAGATGCACTTCCTGCCAGACGTATATGTGCCGTGTGAAGTCTGCCACGGAACGCGTTATAACTCTGAAACGCTCGAAGTGAAATACAAAGGAAAGAGTATCGCGGATATTCTTGAATTAACAGTTGAAGAAGCGGTGGAATTTTTCCAAGCCGTACCAAAAATCAAACGTAAATTACAAACGATTAAGGATGTTGGACTCGGCTACGTAACCCTTGGCCAATCTGCCACAACGCTCTCTGGAGGAGAAGCGCAACGGATGAAGTTAGCCAGCGAACTCCAACGTGTCTCAACCGGCAATACCTTCTACGTGCTCGATGAACCAACAACTGGCTTGCATACAGACGATATCGCACGCCTACTTGAAGTGTTGAATCGTTTAGTTGAAGCGGGAAATACCGTGCTTGTCATCGAACATAATTTAGATGTGATTAAGACCGCTGACTATATCATTGATATGGGTCCAGAAGGCGGTAGCGGTGGTGGACTTGTGATTGCGACAGGTACGCCTGAAGAAGTGGCGAAAGATAAAAATAGTCATACGGGTCGTTATTTAAAACGCGCCTTAGAAGCAGCCGCATCGCATAAAAAGAAGTAGAAAATTGCTAGAAGAGATAGTTTGAAGAAGGTAGTTATGCTATACTCAACATAGATAATTTCTCAGGGGGAAACTTGAATGAACATGAAAGAATTAGTCGGCAAGAAAGCCGCAGAATATGTAGAAAGTGGAATGACGGTTGGTCTAGGAACTGGTTCGACAGCCTACTATTTTGTAGAAGAAATCGGTCGCCGCGTGAAAGAAGAAGGACTCGAAATCGTGGGAGTAACGACTTCTTTAGCAACGAAGAAACAAGCAGAAGCGCTTGGAATTCCGTTGAAGAGCGTGGATGAAGTGGATTATATCGATGTCACAATCGATGGCGCAGACGAAATCGCTCCAGATTTTTCAGGAATCAAAGGGGGCGGCGGTGCGTTATTATTCGAAAAAATCGTTGCCGAGCAATCAAAGAGTGTTATCTGGATTGTAGACGAATCAAAAATGGTCGACTACTTAGGTCGTTTCCCATTACCAGTGGAAGTGGTGCCTTATGGGTCAGAACAATTATTCAAACGTTTTGAAGCGCTAGGATACAAACCAACATTCCGTGAACGCGACGGAGAACGCTACTTAACCGATAGCAAAAACTACATTATCGACTTGGATGTTTATCCAATTAAAGACCCAATCGCATTCGGAGAAAAAATCAAAGGCATGACAGGTGTGGTAGAGCAAGGTCTCTTCACAAACATGACAGATATCGTGCTTGTAGGAACTCCTGATGGGGTTGTCGTAAAACAATTCTAAAAAATAACCGCTTAGAGTCAGCACAGATGCGCGATTCTAAGCGGTTTTTGTTATTCTAATTGGTAATTTGAATGAGAAATAGAACTCCATTGGTTTAATGAAAGTAGTTGTCTTCGAGCAGCTGTTCTAAGTTCAATTAGTCTATTTTTTTGAGAAATACCATTACGAATTAAAATCGAATTATAACTTTCCATATTTGAAAGAACCAGAAGTTCATTGAGATTCGCATAGTCTCTCATATTTCCTTTCAATGTAGGATTCTTTTCTTTCCATTGTTTAGCAGTTTGATTAAATAAAGCTACATTTAATAAATCACTTTCTGTTGCATATTGTTGTGAAAGTTGTTCAGGTGTTAAATCTTGAGTAATAGTGTCTTTTATTGCTTCAGTATGAAGTTTATAATTTAATTTAGCTATTTCTCGATAAAGATTCCATTCTAAAGATTGTTGGGTATGCTCGTTAGCTTTGAGACGTTTATAATCTTTAACAATATAAAGTTTGAATTCGGGAGAAATCCATGAGGCAAATTCCATGGCGATATCATAATGAGCATACGTACCACCGTATTTTCCAGATTTTGAAAAAATTCCAGTTGCATTTGTCAATTGTACCCATTTTTGTGGAGTCATTGTGAAACGATTAAGACCAGACTCTTGTCTAACCGTGTCGAATTGCACACGGTTAAAATCTTTATTATTTAAAATCTCCCATAGGCCTATATATTCAAGTGTGTTTCGGTTCCTTAGCCAGTTTTGAATGATAAATCTTGGTTCATCAGAATTTTTGTATTTTGCAAGATCTGTTAGACAAATATAATCATCTTCTGAATCACTAGAAATAATTCTAATACCGATTCCTTTAGCATTAATATTGTGTTTGATTTCTTTTACCATATTTTCCCCTCCTATTTTGAGATACAACAAAAAAAGGAGAGCATTTCAATTTGTGTTCGAATATCAAGGCGGAGTGTGCTATACTAGTAAAGATTTAGTATTGAAAGGATCTGATGAAATGTCATCATTCATGGAAAGAAGAAAAGGATTGTTGTGTACATTTGCTATTGCGGTTGTCGCAGTGATGCTCGATAAGCTATTCCCAGTCATTGGGAGTGCAGTATTTGCCATTATTTTAGGGATGGCCTTGAACCAATTTTGGAAAATCCCAAGTGATTTTAGACCGGGGATTAATTATTCAGCGAAAAAATTATTACATTA
>CALCML010000114.1 GCA_937967765.1 uncultured Carnobacterium sp. | reverse complement strand
ATATCGAGGCGATATTTAAAGATAGCGGGTATCGGTATGTGATCGAGGCACAAGCAGGATCAATTCGAAAAGAGAATTTCGGTAACGCGAGCCGCTTGAAAATGTTTAAAGACATTATCAAAGCAGCGGGCCTTGAATTTTCGGTAACTGGAAAAGTCGTTCGAATTTTGAAGAAAGTCGGGACCGATCTTTCGACAGTCGTCCGGAAAAATTTCAACATGAACGAGCTCACGATCGAAAAAAATATCGGTGGCTTTATCACTTACAAAAAAGGTCTGGGGGCGTGGAAAGATGAAGAAAACCACGAAGCGGGCCGATATACTTCCGAATATGAGAGTCCACTTGCTCGGATCTATGGCCGAATCGAGGGTGAACCCGTAACAGATGAACGCTATAAAAATACTGGTAAGCTCTTAGAACGACTAAAGAAAGAAGTTGACGAATCCTATTCGATCTCAGTCCAGCTTGACATGGAAGATCTCACGCAAGCCGGATATGAGTACACACGGCCCCGTGCTGGTGACTATATCATGGCTATTAACGAGACGATCGGTTTTCGCGAGAAGATCCGTATCGTGTCTTACGAGAGCTCTTACGACGTGACGGGTCGGCTATTGTCCCACAAGGTAACGTGTAACGATATTGGGACCGTCCAGAAAGCGATCACGTCAGAAGGCTCGATCATGCGAAGCGTGGCCGAGTCGAAAGAATACGCTGAAGGAGCTCTCGAGATAGCCACTCGGGCGCTTGTGTCCGCGAACGGCAAGAATACCAACTATTACGGGGCAACGAAGCCCAAGGACGAGCCAAGAGGGACGCTTCATGAAGGCGATCTCTTGTACTTGACCGTGGGCGAAGAAACAGAGCTCTATTATTGGAGCGGGACGGAATGGCTCCCGAAAATCCTCAAAGTTGACACGAAAAAAATTGAGACGTTGATCTCAGACGCTCAGAAGGCTACAAATAAGGCAATCGAGCAAGCAAATGCAACAGCAAACGAAGCCCTCAAGAAAGCCGGCACGTTACCAGACACTAGCAAGCTATCTGATCAGATCAAACAACAGATCTTGAACAGCCCGGACTTGCAAAACAAAGTCACGGAAGGTGTAAAGAGCGTTGACGGTGACACGATTTATAGTAAGATTGTGTCCAAAGTGTCCAAGCAGTTCGCAACCAGAGGCGAATTTGAAAGCATTGACCGTGTGCAAAATGACATGGGTCAAAATTTAATTGGTCTATCTAAGCAGATTGCAACTCAAACGCTCGAATTCAACAAACTCACAGAGTCGAACAAAATTTATGAGCGTATTCTTGGTAAATCGGAAACCGAAGCCCCGGACAAGCTCTCACGGCTTGTCATGTCGAGCGAGATATTCCAGACAGAGGTCGGGAAGTATTCGACGAGTGGTGGGCCGAATATGCTCCGAAATTCCCGCGCTGATGATGGCTTGAAATATTGGACTGAAGCTAATGGACGGTTGACGTTCACAGCTCACCATTTTTACCTAAACGGTCAGAAGCGAATGTTTTCTCTAAGACCAGGAGCATTTGTCCACAGTCCGCGATTTATCATCAAACAAAATACAAATTATATGCTTAATTTGATAGCTTTTGATGCTAACACAGCACGCTTTAAAATTGCATTCTGTAAGCGTAGAAAAGGATCGACGAATGACTTCGACGAAATGCAAATAATCTTTGACAAGACTGGTTCTCCTGCATTTAACTCAGACAGAGCCGTCAAGAAGTCATTTAGCTTTAACACAGGGGCATTTGATGAAGGTTATCTGTTATTTAATTATCAAGGGAATACTAACGGCTGGTCTGGTCTATTTATGACAGAACTGGACTTTTACGAAGGTTCAGCAGATCGCTTATGGCAGCCGAGCCCGGACGACAGCGTGGAGCCGATTGAATCAGTACGGACTCAAGTCACACTGCTTGCTGACTCTTGGTCGGTTAAGAACCTCAACAGCGCTGGCGACGTGTTGGGCCAGCTCAACCTCAACAAAGACGGATCAATCAAGCTGAATGAAGCACTCATCGCGATTGGTGAGAAAACCTACGTCAAAGACGGGGTTATAAAAAAGTCGATGATTGGGTATGGTCAGATCGGAACGGCCCATATTGGAGAGATTGACGCAAACATAGCAAGACTTATCAACGTATCGGCAAAGAACATCGTATCAGATGGGCTTACAGCTAATATTATTCGCGGTGGTGTTTTAGCCTCAAAGAATGGAAGGTTAAAATTTGACCTTGACAATAGCGCGTTAGAGTCAACATCTGACGAGGCAGTCATAAAAAGAATAGGTTCGGGAGCTAGTTTTCCAACTCAATTTCTTAAATTTAGCAAAGGTTGGGTACAAGGTCGCTCACAACCAGTCGGAATGACGATTCTGGGATCGAACCGATACGGAGACGGCCGGTCTGAAGATGGAAATTCTGGTGGCTTCGCTGGTATTCGAATCTGGAATGGATCAAATGCCGAAGGCTACGCAGACTCGGTCGACGTTGTTGGAGATGAAATTGTTTTGTGTGATTCTCCTTTTCAAAACCGCAATGGGTGGCTTATGAAAACGACTTATTCGGACACGTCGTTATTCTCAATAACAAACAAGAGAAATTCGCGAATTTATGCCGGAGACTTTTTGTTTGAAAAAGCTGGCGGAGGAAACGCAAGTTTACGCCAGATTCTTTGGCAAATCGGGGATAATATTGCTCAGTTATACAGGTTCCGCGCACAAAATAATGAAGGGACTCCCGGCTGGAATGACACCAACAAATGGGGGTGGAGTTAACATGGACACAGTAAATAAAATTATAAATGAGATCTCGCAAAATCTCGCAAATGCTATCGTTGAGGCTACAAAATATACGGTCTTATACGAGGAAGCAAACGAAGAAAACAAGCGCGTAAACGAGCTACTAGCTAAGTTTAACGACGTTTTAGATAGCGATCAAGCACTCAAAGAGTTGTTCGATGAAACAGCTCAAAAATTAGAAGAACAAAAGGACTAAACACATGGAATTTAAAATCATTAACAAGTATCTACAAGAGGAAGGACGTACATTTGTATCAATCCGGTCAGCTAACCCTTACACAGCTTTTGAACGCGTTTTGATTGGTGATCGTACCAGCGAATCAGATGAAGTGCTGATCCAGGCCGTACTTGGTCAAGTCGTGACCGAATTGAACCCGGCCGAGGGTGTGAAGAAATTACAAGAAGACTTGCACGTACAGGCTCAAGAATACGAGGCTAAACTTGCCAAGAAAGACGAAGAGATCCAAAAGGTAAAAGACGTGGCAGAATGGAGCGTACTCGCTCGTGTGACCGACGTAGACAATCCACTTGATCCTACAGTATTCAAGCGTGGCCTTGAGTTAGTGGACCTTGGGAAAGTTGGCACAACATATCCAGCAAAAGCGATCTTTGCACTTGAGGACCCTAACCACGTTGAAAAATTCAGCGAAGGCAAGCGCGTGATGGTCCAAGTGACAGAACCATTTACCTATAACGGCGAAACACTTGACCAGCTCGAATCATTGCACCAAAACGGCAAGATCGGTATCTGGAAATGGACCGAACCAAAACCGGACGAACCAAAAGCGAACGCCCCTCAACCAGCGGGAGAGCTTGAAACCCAACCCGTCCAGTAAGCAAGTGGATTGATAGGGGGTGGTTTAATTGGACCTATTGGCATTAGTAGACAAGCTAACACCCGTATTAGTCGTGATCATTCCAAGTTATTTCTCTTTTAAGAGTACCAAAACCACTAAAGAAGCTGACAAACGTCTTGAGGGGTTATCAAATAAAATCGATACCCTCGAGAAGTCAGTATCAACCGTGGAAGAAATCGGTAAAGATAACCAACGGAATTTGACGATGATCGGGAAAGGTTTGCAACGGCTTCAACGTTTTCGACTGCAGGAAAATTTGAAGAACGCGCTCAAGCGTGGACACACAAACCAGCACGAGATCGAGGAGCTATCGAAATTATACGAGAGTTACGTCGAATTAGGCGGGAACGGAGCTATCAAAGTGCTATTCGAGCGCTTTCTGGAATTAGAAATAAAAGAGGACAAATAACATGGATCAAATTACGAACATTATCACAACGTCAGCAATGAGCATTTTAGTAGTTTTAACAGGTATCGTGGTACAAGCAATCAAGAAATACTTGTTAATGCGTGGTGGCAAAAAAGCGATCGAGATCGTGGAGATCTTGGCAAAAAACGCAGTCAACGCTACAGAGCAGGTTGCTGACAAATTGGATATTCACGGCAAGGATAAGCTAGAGCACGCTAAAACGAGCTTGATCGAGGGTCTTGAATCTCAAAATATTCACTTGACGAGTCAAGAACTAAATACCTTTATCGAAGCAGCCGTTAAACGCGCTAATGATGAATGGAAGAAATAGGAGATAGAAAATGAGTGTACAACAATCTATCGTTAACGGTTTTACTAGCCGTCGTGGGCTGATTACCTATTCAATGTTCGGAAGCCGTAACGGTTCTGACGGGACCGGGGACTGTTCCGGTATCATGTCGCAAGTGCTAAAAGAAGCTGGAATCAATATCATCGGCTTGCCGTCAACGGTAACCCTTGGACAACAGCTCGCAAACAACGGCTTTTATCGTGTAAGTATCAATCAAGACTGGGACGCACAACCGGCCGATATCATCTTGATGAGCTGGGGCGCCGATATGTCAACCTCTGGCGGTGCTGGTGGCCACGTCGGAGCGATGATCGATGATACATACTTCATTTCTTGCGACTATTCAACACAGGGCGCTACAGGTCAGGCTATTAACACCTATCCTTGGAATGATTATTATGCCTGGAATAAACCGAACTATATCGAGGTTTGGCGATACGCTGACACAGCACCACAGACCAACAATCAAGCGAACACGGCAGTACAACCGAAAGACAAGGCCTTTTACCAAGCGAATGAGGTCAAGTATGTCAACGGTATCTATCAAATCAAGTGCGATTATCTCGCGCCCGTTGGCTTTGACTGGACCGAAAACGGTATTCCTGTTTCGCTGGTGAACTGGGTCGATGAGAACGGCAATAACTTGCCAGACGGAGCAGACCGAGACTTCAAATCTGGAATGTATTTCAGCTTTGAACTTGACGAAGTTCATATCACAGACACGGGCAAGGGCGGTTACTATGGCGGTTACTACTGGCGTTTGTTTGAATTTGGGCAATTCGGCCCGGTTTGGCTGTCGTGCTGGGACAAAGACGATTTAGTAAATTATTACGAGTAAAGGGGTGATTGAATGAATCGCTCAAACTGTACAAACTTAAAGCAGTTTGAGGGCGGTCGAGTCGTCAAGCAGGGCGACTCAGCCTCCCTTTTTGGCTTTGCATTATATGACGAAAACTGGGTTCCGATTGACCTTGACGGGCAAGAGGCTACAATCCATTTTGTAAGTAAAAAAGGCAAAGCGACGTTTAGCGCTACTGTCCAAGGCTCGAAGGTATCGTTTAAGATTCCCAAAGTCTTGCCAGTCGAGAGCTATCTTGTCGAGGTTGATTGTGCCGGGTACGTATTCCCAAGTGACCAGAGCGTCCGAGTTGATGTGGTTCAGTCAGCGGAGGAATACCAGCCGACAGAAGTGGTCGAGCTTGGTAAGATCAGCTTGCGCGATGAGATCGCAAACTATCTTGCTGGACACACTTTACAAGCGTATAATGACAGCCCACTAGTCGCACGGATCGAAGCACTCGAAGCACGGCCACAAGTTACAACGGTCGATCTGGGGCCGTTAGAAAGTCGATTACAATCGTTGGCCCTATCGGTTCAAGCCTTGGAAAATAAACCAGCTCCGACGGTTCAAACGCTCGATTTAGGACCGCTAGAAAAGCGCGTGGAAGCCTTGGAAAACAAGCAGGCACAAACAGCCCCAGTGGTTGACTTGAGTGCGTATATGACCTCAGAAATGGCTTATCAGACGTTTGCGACGTATGCCACGTTACAAGATAAAATGACTAATAACATTAAGAATAAGCACCTTGAGCTTGGCCTTGACGCGCTGATCGACGAGAAACTGAGGAACGGTGGCGATAACTTCCTTACTAGCCACCAAGCCAGCACGGCTTACGTGTCAAAAGAAGTGTTTCAAAACTTGCTGAAACGTGTCGAAGTACTCGAATCAGTTCCTATATAATGTATTTTCCCTCCCATCTCGGGAGGGCTTTTTTTATTGTCTGAAACTAGTTTCAGAATAAAAAATCTTTAATTATTTTTATAAAAGTGCTTGACGAACGTCAATTATGATGATATACTATATTCAAGATAAAGAAAGGGAGATCAAAAAGATCTCGAGTAAAAGAAAATGACAAAAGTAAACGCAACTATTAAAACAGTAGCAAAAGAACTTGCTGAAAATATCGGCTGGGACGGCATGGAATTTTATCTCAAACAAGACGGTGAAACTGGGGCTCGTCAAAGTGGAAGTTTTGGCCCAGACGAAAGCGAAGTAGTGTATAAAGTATCGCTTGGCAAATGGTACTGGAGAGATGGCTTGGAAAACATCGGCCTTAATATTGAAAAATTAAATGAAGAAGATCTTGAAACGCTTGCCGATTATCTCGAAGAATTTGAACTTGGTGAAGAAGATTTCGAATGGGAAGAAAACTAACGACGGGGTGGTCGAATGATTATTAACACGGAACAAGTCGAAGCGGTCTTGATGAACAAGGCCGTTTCCGGCTATTTAATTGAAAAAGAAACGGGAATCTCTAGCGCTTCTATCTCGCGTTTGCGAAATGAAAAAAAGCGTTTTGGAGATCTATCCATCGATACCGCGATCAAGGTCCAGCAATGGATCGACATGAACGAAAATATAAATTAAGGTCGGGAATCCGGCCTTTTTTCTGTTATAACGGCAATTTCCTAGATTGTCTATTATAACGGCAAACAAAAAAAGCCCTCGGGCTCATTCTCTCAATTATGCGGGCAATGAATACGATTTTGAATACGTCTTTTTTTAATTATCGAAAAATGACGAAAACGATATTTTGACTAATGCGCTATTTTATAACTAATAGAAACGTACAACGCAACGATGGAAACGATTTTTGAATTATGCTAAAATAATACCATTGGAGGATTAATCGAAATGGTAAAACAACGTAATGAAATTGATGAAAAATACCAATGGGATTTGTCGACAATTTTTGCGACAGATCAAGCTTGGGAAGAAGAAGCAGCTAGCTTAGCTGCAGATATTAAAGCAGCAAGTCACTATGCTGGTCATTTGTTGGATTCAGCGCAAACACTTTTGGATACAACCAATGCATATTTGGAATTGAGCCGTCGTTTGGAAAAGGTCTACGTCTATGCCCATATGAAAAATGACCAAGACACACGAGTGGCTAAATACCAAGAGTACCAATCAA
>CALCML010000113.1 GCA_937967765.1 uncultured Carnobacterium sp. | reverse complement strand
ACATTGACAAGTATATCGAACAAAAACTCTCTGAAAAAGATTTACAAAACGATCGTGCAAAAGAAAATGAAGCAGACAAGGATTGAGGACGATGAACTGAATAGGTTTTTCTTTCTGGTTGTTTTCTGATAACGGTTCATAAATGAACAAAGCAAGCCTCAAAACGTTAATACGTTATGGGAATTACTTACAAGATCTCAGCACTCTGTATTTGCAGGGTGCTTTTTTGTTAGTACGAATTATTTATTCACTGCACGTATTTTGGTATAATGCGGATATTAACTTTATTAGTCGAGGAGTATTTATGTCTTATATCAGCACCATTAAAATCGCACTGATTTTATTTCCTATTTTAGCGTTTGTCATTACCATTCCGTACATGATTGCCAACTATCGGAAGTACGGTTCAGTGAATAAACTACGCACGGTTATTTTCTATTCGTTTATCTTATATTTACTGGCGGCATATTCATTAGTGAACTTGCCACTGCCTGACCCATCGACCATTCATACGACGTACACAGACAAGTTAAACCTTGTTCCGTTTTCATTTGTGGCGGATTTCTTCAACGATAGCCCGTTTGTACTGACGGACCCGTCGACATGGATTGATTCGATGAAATATCCATCGTTCTACATTCCAGCATTCAATGTATTGATGCTCGTACCTTTCGGGGTGTACATGCGTTATTATTTCAAATGCAGCTTCAAGAAGACGATTTTATTAACGGCGCTAGTCAGCTTATTCTTCGAGCTCACGCAATTATCTGGATTGTATTTCATTTATCCCGGTCCTTACCGCCTATGCGACATTGATGATATTATTCAAAATACGACGGGTGGCGCACTCGGGTACTTCATTGGCCAACTTGCAGTTTGGGTTCTTCCTTCAAGAGATGCCATAGATGAGAAATCCTTTGAGGAGGGTACTCACGTATCGAGCATTCGCGTCATGTTGTCGCTCCTCATTGACGCAGCGATCGTCTACGTACCGTATAGCTTCTTGAATACAACCATTCCAGTTTCTGTATTGTTTGCATTGTATTTCGCTTTGGTACCACTCATTAATGGAAAAACACTCGGAAGCGCCTTGCTCAAATTCGGAGTAGAGTTCAAAGACAACAAAGCCTTTCGTACAGTACTCAGAGGTATCCTCATCACAGCGTACTTCAACTGGATTCCACTAGGATTACTCACACTCATGGATGTCTTTAACTTTGAAGCGGAGACGCCGGAATTCCTCGTATTATTCGCAGGCACCTTACTCGTATTCGTATTGTACTTCTTAATCATCCTTATCGTGACGCTCTTCAATCGTCGTTTCCTATTCGACCGATTAACAGGGGCGGAGTACCAAAGCACAATTGATAGAAAAGCATAATCGTTTTTCTAAAATGAAATTAACATTTTTAGCATCCCATTTATTGGGGTGCTTTTTTTGTGTAGAGAATTGAGGTCAGTTGACACAGCCGTTGGAGCAACGCGACTTACGGATGTGGCTGCGACGGGCGAAGCCCTAGCCTCAAAATGTTAATATCATTTTTTCGATATTATTTTAAATCGAATTAATACTCGTCGCTACTTAATAGTAATGATTTGCTTTTTATGTAGATAAAGATTATACTTAACCTATCCACAAGTGAAAGTGAGGAACTAATATGGAAAATTTAGTAGTATCTATTTTCAAAACAGAAAGTGAAGCTTATCAGGCATTTGCTGAGTTGAAAACATTCAAGCAAACTGAGAAAACAAAAGTCGCTCAAATTGCTGTTATCAAAAATGAAGGCGGTCATATTACTGATAAAGATCGTTTTGATTTTGAAGATTCTGCAAATGATGGTGCTTTAAAAGGCGGCCTAATCGGTGCGTTTGTCGGACTGCTAGCGGGACCATTAGGTGTATTATTTGGTTACGGAATTGGAAGTCTATACGGATTAGCCGGAGGCGATACTGTTGAAGCTGTCCAAGAAGGTTTAATCGACCAAGTTTCTCAAAAATTAGTTAGTGGTGAAACTGCTCTTGTTGCTTTAGTTCAAGAAGATGATGAGCAAGTATTAAATGCTTATTTTAATAAATACGACACACAAATTTTACGTTGGAATGTTGAATCAGTAGTAGAAGAAATTGAAGCTGCTGCAAAAGTTCAAGCTGATCTTTATAATAAGGCTCGCGCTCAAATGAAAGCAGAACGTAAAGAGGCTCGTAAAGAAAAAATCGAAGAATTCAAAAATAATATTAAAGCTAAATTCGAAAATTTAAAATTATAATTAAATTTGATCTCAGCACTCTGTATTTACAGGGTGCTTTTTTGTTGTAGAAATGGAGAGCATAGAAAAAGGAATTAAGTAAACATTGTACTTAATTCCTTTGTAAATAAATCTATTCAGTTTACGATTAAAACATATTTCTTACTATAAAGAGGTAAGGAAAGTAAGTCCGCCCAAAATGACTCCAGCTGCATTAGGGAAAATAAGTATCCAGTCTTTTTTTGGTTCTTTAGTCCAACCGTAAATAACCCAGATTAGACAAGAAACGGCAGCAAAAAGCGGCTGGAAAGGTTGACCTTTAGTTCCTTGTAGGTTTGCGATAATTTGTGGAATATAAGCAATAAATACAAGGAAACCAATAAAAGCTCCAATAGATCCAACAAAACGGTTAATCTTTTGTTTTGACATATGTTACCTCCAAAAAAGTTAATACGGATATACTAACACATATTCTTTATTTTATAAACATATATTGATTTTAAGAGTCATTTTTAAAGATTTCTTAATCAGTAAAGAATAGATTAAATTACAGACGGATTGGATAGAAAAGCGAGAATAAAATGTGGATATGGTATAATGGAGTAACAAGTATTTCGATAGAGGAAGTGGCCAGATGAAAATTATTGTCGATCGCAATTCGGTTTGTGCCGGAGATGATATATACAATCATGAGATGACATTCGAGGTGCCAGAGAGCCTCACTGTAGCTGAATTCTTTGACTTGGTGGAGAGTCATGGATTCTTAGCAGCGATTGTAGGAAACGATGTGGCGTGGGGACTTCAAAATCGCACGGGTAAAATCGGAGAGTATTTTACAAAAACAGGAGAAGTCACTCATCCAGAAGTGAGCATTAAAGATAAAATGGACGAAGCGGGCGGAGACCCTCATTTCTTCGTGCGCTATTATAGCAATCCCGAATGGGCAAGAGAAATCAGCAACGGAGGACAAGCATGAACCGTGAACAATTTTTAAATAGAATCAATAAAGAAGGATTTTCATTTGCTATCGATATGACACGCTGGGGATTTTCAGACTGTAAGTCACTCGTGCGCAGTCGCAGACTTTCCGAGGAACAGCTCTACCAGATGTTTGTGGAATTTTGTGAGGAGCTTGAGAACTGTCTCAAGGAAGCAGGGGACGAGCGTCGCATGCTGTTTAATAAATATCCTGTGAGTCCAGTTCATGATAAATATAAAACTAAGTTCGATGCGATTTCTCCAAACGGACGCGAATTCCGCTTCGATTTTGTATTTCGCAATGACAATCATCTGAAAGTGTACCATCTATTTGAAACGATAAATGGACGCAAGAGGATTACATGGAAGGATATTCTTTGGGAAATTGTAGATGTATTATAAGCATATAAAAAGAGCCTTTCCAGTGTTGGAAGGCTCTTTTGCTATATTTAGAAGAATTCGATTTTTTCATCGGTGTGCTTTATATAGAAATAAGTGAAGTGAGCTTCTAATAAGAAAAGGGTCACTGCGGTAACGAGTGAAATAACTGTTGGCGTTGGAGCAATAAAGGCGCTCACGGCAAATCCACCGACAAAAATTAATCTTTGAGTATAATAATAATAGGATTCAGGAAATTGGTATTGTTTCTTATTGAAACGACCATTTTCGAGAACTCCAAGTAAGAAGAGGCCGATTCCAGCATATAAGAAGTTTGTCGCAAATTTATGGTTGACCTCACTGTCTGCAAGGAAGCTCATCGATACGGTAATCATGATAAGTCCAATAAAAATTGGATAGTGACTATAGATGATGAAGATACCGTTTTTCTCCTGTGTCTCATCAATCACGTGATCAAATTGACCGAAATAGTAAAGGAAAAGAAGCGCCATGATCGCGAAGTAACAAACCGATTGGAAAGAGAACATCTCTCTTGTAAAGAAGGCGGTTAGTCCCATAATCATTTCCCCGAAAATAATAATCACAAGAAGCGACAGTCGCTCGATTAAGTGAGGTAGATTAATGCTAAAGTGCGAACCTTTTCTCGTTTGAGTGATCGGCATAATAAATGTAATTAGAACGCCAGCTACGTAAATCGGAGAACCAATTTCAAGTGGAAGTAGCGCTGCTAGATACACCGCGAACGTGCACAGCCCCGTCATCCAGAGGAAACTGCGAATACTTTGCTTCGTTTCAGGAGCAATGCCTTTTCTAAAGTACTCTATTAAGTACTGCAAAAATAGCGTAAGGGATAGTGTCCCGACCGCAAAGCAGAAGGCGTGATAATTGTCTTGCCACTCGGTTGAAATCATATTCGAGATGTAGAGCAATAAGCCCATGTTGGTGAACATAACGAGCATATTCAGTGGCGAATTTTTCCCGAAACGATTGGTGAAAACCATCTGAATCATCCAGCTATTTACAAGAACGAGCAGGGACAAGAGAAAGACGATGATCGATTCCTGTGGGACCACTCCGTAATGTAGATGATGAATAAGTCCGGTTAGTTTTGAAATCGCGTAGACGAACACCAAATCGTAAAAGAGCTCGGTGAATTCGACACGCTTATGATGAATAATCGATGCCATAGTAGATCCTTTCTTTGCTAAGTACACATTAAGTTTATGTAAATAATAATGGAGAGTCAAGAAGATGATGCTATAATGGTCCAAACGAAGAGGGAGGAATGACAATGGAAATGGAAAACGAAACAATCGCACTCAAATGGGTCTTCTACCGAGAAGTGGATGTCCCACGCGATATCGAAGAAATTCTTGTGACAGGAGAGGTGGCAGACCGTGCCTTCAAAACGGTACGAGACGTAGCGGTATTCACGAATAAACGCTTGATTGTCAAAGACGTCCAAGGACTAACAGGAACGAAAGTAGAAATGTATTCCTTACCGTATAGCGCAGTAAATATGTGGTCTACAGAAAATGCGGGCATCCTCGATTATACGGCAGAAGTGGAATTATGGACAAGAGCAGGCCATATTAAGATTGAATTGAAACGCGGCATCAATATTTGCGAGTTCGAACGCTTATTAGCAGAATATATTTTATAAAGAAAAAAGAGTCGCTACAGCTGTTGTAGCGGCTCTTATTTGTTAAACTCAATTATTTGTTGAAAGTATTTTTAATTCCTTCGACTGCGCCTTCAACGCCTTCTTTAACGTTTTCTAGAACTTCTTTGGCTTTGCCTAAACCTTTTTCTACTGCACCTTCTGTTTCAGTGCTTTGATTACCAGTAACTTTTCCTAATAATTCTTTTGCAGCACCTGTTGCTTGTTGTAATTGTTTTTCTAATGACATAAGAAGACCTCCTTTTTATTGGTTTGCCCAATTGTAGCACTAAATAATTCGTTTACAAAAGTTTCTGCTTGAGAAAGGTTTCATAAGCAGATGTTTCAAAGAGAATGGACGTGTCATGTTAAAATAATTCTAAAGAGACTCAAGGAGGATACCATATGACAGAATATCAATTACCACGCGTTTGGAGCGCAGCCGATAGCAACCAAGGGAAATTCTCAGGAATTAACCGTCCAACAGCAGGGGCTCGTTTTGAACAAACATTGCCCGTCGGAGAAACAGATTTACAAGTGTATTCGCTCGGTACACCAAACGGCATTAAAGTGACGATTATGCTGGAGGAATTACTCGAAGCAGGCGTCGACAAGGCAGCCTATGATTTATTCAAGATTTCAATTATGGATGGAGACCAATTCGGTAGCGACTTTGTAGCGATTAACCCGAACTCGAAGATTCCAGCACTCTTAGACCGTTCAGGGGATGAGCCGATTCGCGTCTTCGAGTCAGCGAATATCTTGCTTTATTTAGCAGAAAAATTTGGAAAATTCATTCCAGAAGACACTGCTAAACGTACAGAAGTCTTAAACTGGCTCTTCTGGCAAACAGGAGCAGCACCATTCTTAGGGGGCGGATTTGGACACTTCTTCAACTACGCGCCAGAAAAAATCGAGTACGCCATCAACCGTTTCACAATGGAAGCGAAACGCCAATTAGACTTGCTCGATCAAGAGTTAGCGAAACGCCCATATATCGCAGGAGACGAATACACGATTGCCGATATCGCGATCTGGTCATGGTACGGACGCCTCGTTCAAGGACACTTGTATCAAAATTCTGCAGAGTTCCTTGATGCGCAAAGCTACAAGCATTTAAACGAATGGGCAGACAGAATTGCCAAACGTCCCGCTGTACAAAAGGGAGTAGAAGTGGAGTATAAATCAATTAAATAAAGAAGGGTTAGTATGATTGAATATAAAAATGTCGCACTACGTTATGACGAGAAGCTCGTTTTAAAAGACGTGAACCTTATGATTAACGACGGCGAATTTATGGTGTTAGTGGGGCCATCCGGTTCAGGGAAAACAACCATGTTAAAGATGATTAATCAGTTGATTGAACCGACTGATGGAAATATTTATTTAAATGAAAAACGAATCAAGGAACATGACCAACGAAAATTACGCTTAGAGACAGGCTATGTTCTTCAACAAATCGCGTTGTTTCCAAACTTAACGGTGGCGGAAAATATCGCCCTCATCCCTGAGATGAAAGGGTGGAAGAAGGAGCAAATCGCTGCGAAAACAAAGGAACTACTCGATAAGGTAGGCCTTCCAGCAGAAGATTATGCTAAACGCCTTCCAAGCGAACTCTCTGGTGGGGAACAACAACGTATTGGGATTATCAGAGCCATTATTGCAGAACCGATGACGCTTCTCATGGACGAACCGTTCTCAGCTCTTGATGCCATCTCTCGTAAGCAACTACAAGAACTCACAAAGGCATTACACCGTGAGTTCAAGATGACGACGATTTTCGTCACTCACGATACGGATGAAGCGTTGAAGTTGGCCGACCGTATTGCGGTTTTAAAAGACGGAGCCATCGAGCAGGTCGCACGTCCTGAAGAAATCTTAGAGCATCCTGCAACGGAATTTGTCCAAGAATTGTTCAAAGGAGGTGCCGTTCATGCATAATTTGATAACGACCTTCCAAGAGCGATTTAGCGATTGGACAGTAGCATTAGGGCAACATTTACAACTTTCGCTATTAGCGTTATTAATTTCAATTGTCGTGGCCGTGCCATTAGCCGTTGTATTAAGCTCACACAAGCGCTCTGCGGCATTTGTCCTTCAAGTGGCAGGAATCTTCCAAACGATTCC
>CALCML010000112.1 GCA_937967765.1 uncultured Carnobacterium sp. | reverse complement strand
CAAGACCCGTCATTGGTTCATCGAGTACCCAAATTTCAGGGTCTGATAAAAGCGCGCCGATAACGAATACCTTTTGACGCATCCCGTGTGAGAACGAATCGATCACTTCATAGCGATGTCCTTCGAAATCAAATAATTCTAGTAAATAAGCGAGACGACTTTCTACTTCGTCTAAAGTCATGCCATAAGAAGAAGCAACTAATTCCCAGAATTCATTAGCTGTCAAACGTAGGAATAGGTCTGGACTATCCGCCACATAGCCAATTTTTTCTTTAATGGCTAGACGATTAGATGACAATTCTTGTCCGTCCACAATAATTTCTCCGCTTGTTGGATGAATGACACTCACGAGTGATTTAATCGTGGTTGATTTACCAGCCCCGTTATGTCCGATTAATCCAATAATTTTTCCACTTTCAATTGTTAAGTTAAGTCCATCTAAAGCGACAGTTTGATCATATACTTTTCTTACATTACGAAATTCAATCATATTTATTCCTCCTTATGGATTGTTTCACCCTTATTATACCGATAATAATTCGAAAAAGAAGTACTTTTTTGCGTAAAAAGAGGATTTTTTTGCTAAAAACTCTCCTTAGCAATGTTAAAAAGAGGATTTATGCTAAAATATTCTTAATAAGAAAGCGTTTTATAAATATTAAAAGTAGGATAACTGGCAAAAAATAAGAAAAGGAAGGTGAATAAAAATGTATCGTCATGTTATCTCTGTCATCTTACTACTAGCTTTAATTCTCGGAAAAATATTTTTAAAAGAGGATAAAAAATAATCCAAAACAAAAAAGCCATCTAATGATGGCTTTTTGTGTACTTATTATTCATTTTCTTCGTCAACTAATTGTTGAGCAAAGTCTTTCATGTTGCCTTTGATAGCTTCATCTGAAAGTGATGCAGTTGGTGTTTCTGTTGCTACTGATTCATTTGTTGATTCAGTCGCTTCAGAAGCTTCTTCTGTTTCGTCTTCGCGGTCCACAATCGCTAATGAACTTACAATCGCATCTTGATCGAGACGCATCATACGAACTCCAAGTGCGCCACGGCCTGTTTGAGACACGTCTTCGGCATGGAATCTGATGATAACCCCTTTATTCGTCATGATGAGTAAGTCTTCGTCTCCAGTTACGGTACGTAGGCAGACAAGTGGTCCATTTTTCTCAGTAATACGAAGTGTACGAACACCTTTTACGCCACGGCCTTTCAATGCGTATTCGCTCGCAGCTGTACGTTTTCCGTAACCTTTTTCGCTGACTACTAATACTTCACGGTCTGGCGTTAAAATATCCATTCCGATGACATAGTCGCCTTCACGTAGAGAAACCCCACGAACACCTGAAGCGGTACGACCCATCGCACGAACTTTATCTTCATGGAAGCTTACAGCATTACCGTGATAAGTTCCAAGGATGATTCCATCATTTCCGCTTGTGACTACTACACGGATCAATTCATCATCTTCGCGTAATTGGATGGCACGTAGTCCATTTGTACGGATATTCTTGAATTCTGATAGACGAACACGTTTAACCGTTCCACGTAATGTTGTGAAGAACAAGTAACGTTCTGATTCATCTGATTCAGGAACACTGATAATCGCTTGAATTTTCTCAGCCGAATCAATGTTTAATAAGTTGATGACTGGTAATCCTTTTGCAGTACGGCTATATTCAGGAATTTCATACCCTTTTGCTTGGTAAACTTTCCCTGTATTCGTAAAGAAGAGGAGTGAATCGTGTGTAGAACATGAAATCATGTTTTCCACGTAGTCATCATCATGGACGCTCATTCCTTGAACCCCACGTCCTCCACGGCGTTGTGCCTTGAATTCAGTGTTGGCAAGACGTTTGATATATCCATTCTTCGTTAATGTAATCACGACATCTTCTTGTTCGATTAAATCTTCATCTTCAAGGCTTAATGCTTCTCCGACTAATAATTCTGTACGACGAGGATTGTCGAAACGTTGTTGGATTTCAAGAAGCTCTTGTTCGATGATTTCGTAACGAAGTTCTTCGCTCGCTAATACTTTTTCTAAGTATTGAATTGTAGCTTGTAATTCGTTGTATTCTGCATCGATTTTCTCGCGTTCTAATCCTGTTAAACGAACCATACGCATATCAAGAATCGCTTGTGCTTGTTTATCGCTTAAGCCGTATTCATTCATGAAGCGTTCTTTAGCGATATCTCCACTTGCTGAACTTCTTAAGATGGCCACAATCGCATCGATATGGTCTAAGGCGATTTGTAATCCTTCTAAAATATGAGCACGGTCTTCTGCTTTCTTCTTATCGAATAAGCTACGACGACGAACGACTTCTTCTTGGTGATCTAAGTAATGGCGTAAAATTTCTTTTAAGCTCAATACTTTTGGCTCTTGATTTACAATCGCAAGCATATTGAATCCGAAGTTTGATTGTAATGGTGTTAATTTGTATAAATTATTTAATACAACGGATGCTGAAACATCACGACGCACTTCAATCACGACACGCATACCCACACGGTCAGATTCATCGTTTAAGTAAGTAATTCCTTCGATTTTCTTCTCGTGGTGTAATTGTGCGATACGTTCTACTAAACGCGCTTTATTTACCATATATGGTAATTCAGTGATGATGATGCGTTCTTTTCCGTTTTTCAATTCTTCGATTTGTACGCGTCCACGAACCGTAATTGATCCGCGTCCTGTTTCGTACGCACGACGAATTCCAGATTTACCTAAGACAAGTCCTCCAGTTGGGAAGTCAGGTCCAGGGAGAGCTTCCATCAATTCAGTAGTTGTGACATCAGGGTTCTTCATTAATAAGTGAAGAGCAGAGATGACTTCCGCCAAGTTATGTGGTGGAATGTTTGTTGCCATCCCTACGGCAATCCCTGTTGCACCGTTTACTAATAAGTTTGGAATACGTGCTGGTAATACTTCCGGTTCACGTTCTGTTGAATCGTAGTTATCACGGAAATTAATCGTATCTTTGTTAATATCGCGAAGCATTTCAAGAGCAATTTTACTCATACGAGCCTCTGTATAACGCATCGCAGCGGCGCCGTCTCCATCGACAGAACCAAAGTTACCGTGTCCATCGATTAATGGGTAACGGTATGAGAAATCTTGTGCCATACGAACCATGGCATCGTAAATTGCAGAGTCACCGTGTGGGTGATATTTACCCATTACGTCCCCGACAATACGCGCAGATTTTTTATGCGGTTTGTCCGGTGTCACTCCAAGTTCACTCATTCCATATAAAATACGACGGTGTACTGGTTTTAATCCATCGCGTACATCTGGTAGGGCACGCGATACAATAACACTCATCGAATACTCTAGAAATGATTTACGCATGGTATGCACTAAATCAGTTGATTCAAAAGTTTCTTCAAAGTGTTTCACTTCTTCAGACATAATTCGTCTCCTTTTCTATTCTTCTCTTCAAATTCGTTTACTTGATTAGATATCTAAATCTTCCATATTGACATATTTCGCATTGCTTTCGATGAATTCACGACGTGGTTCTACACGGTCACCCATCAAGATATCTAAAATTTGATCCGCTTCTGCAGCATCTTCCACAGATACTTGTAACATTGAACGGTTTTCAGGGTTCATGGTTGTTTCCCATAATTGTTCCGCATCCATTTCCCCAAGACCTTTGTATCGTGACAATTGTGGTTTTGGATGTGCTGGTAATTCTTTTAGTTTTTCTTCAAGCTCTTTATCATTTTGAATGTAGTATTCATTCTTACCTTGTTTCAACTTGTAAAGAGGTGGTTGCGCGATGTAAATATATCCAGCTTCCACTGCAGGGCGCATATAACGATAGAAAAGAGTAATGAGCAATGTACGGATGTGACTTCCATCGACATCGGCATCGGTCATGATGACTAATTTTTGGTAACGAGCTTTCGATAAATCAAAATCTCCACCAAAACCAGTTCCCATCGCTGTAAAGAGCGAACGAATTTCTTCGTTGGCTAAAATTTTATCGAGTGTTGCTTTTTCAACGTTCAAGATTTTCCCACGGATTGGTAAAATCGCTTGGAAATGACGTGAACGTCCTTGTTTTGCTGAACCACCCGCAGAGTCCCCTTCGACGATGAATAATTCAGAAATCGTTGGGTCATTGCTTGAGCAGTCTGCTAATTTACCTGGTAAGTTTGAAATTTCTAAACCAGATTTCTTACGAGTCACTTCACGCGCACGTTTTGCAGCAAGACGTGCTTTTGACGCTAAAATCCCTTTTTCAACAATCTTACGTGCGACTTGAGGGTTTTCCATTAAGAATTTATCGAAGTGCGTTGAGAACAGACGGTCTGTAATCGTACGAGCTTCAGAGTTTCCTAATTTCGTTTTTGTTTGTCCTTCGAACTGTGGATCAGGGTGTTTGATAGAAATAACGGCTGTTAACCCTTCACGGACATCTTCACCGCTTAGTTTTTCTTCGTTTTCTTTCATCAATTTTTGACGACGCGCGTAATCATTAATGACACGTGTGAGGGCCGTCTTCATCCCTGATTCGTGAGTACCACCTTCATAAGTGTGGATATTATTCGTGAAGCTGAGAAGGTTTGTATGGTATCCAGAAGTGTATTGCATTGCCACTTCTACTTGAATGCCATCTTGTTCTCCTTCCACATAAATTGGCTCTTCGAATAACACTTGTTTTGATTTATTTAAGTGTTCAACATAGCTCTTAATCCCGCCTTCGTAGCAGAAAGATTTTTTCACTGGCTCTTCTGGTCGGAAATCCGTAATCGTTAATTTTAATCCTTTATTCAAGAACGCTAATTCACGCACACGGTTGGCTAATTTATCAAATTCAAAGACAGTTGTTTCTTGGAAAATTTCAGGGTCTGGTACAAAGTATACGCTCGTACCATGTTTATCTGTTTTACCAATGATTTTTAAATCTTCTAAAACGGCACCACGTTTATAAGATTGCTCATAAATGTTGCCATCTTTAAATACTTGAACGGTTAAGTCTGTTGAAAGAGCATTAACAACAGAAGCCCCAACCCCGTGAAGACCCCCAGAAACTTTATAGCCTCCGCCGCCGAATTTACCACCGGCGTGAAGCACTGTAAATACAGTTTCTACGGCAGGACGACCTGTTTTTTCTTGAATATCGACCGGAATCCCACGTCCGTCATCCGTTACGCGAATGTGGTTTTCTTTCGTGATTTCGATTTCGATATGTGTCGCAAACCCAGCCAACGCTTCGTCGATTGAGTTATCCACGATTTCCCAAACAAGGTGGTGCAACCCGGCACTACTTGTTGAACCAATATACATCCCAGGACGTTTACGAACAGCTTCGAGTCCTTCTAATACTTGAATCTGACTGGCATCATATTGCGCAGCTAATTCAGCTTTGTTTTCTTCTGTCATATGCTAATTCTCACTCTCCGTTTTTAAAATAGTTCCTTTTTCAATCGGTATTACGACTGGTTCATTAATAAATTGTTGCTTAATCCCATCCAGGCTCGTTGTCGTAATAAAGGTTTGCACCTTATTTTCAATGGCCTTAATTAGATGAGTTTGTCTGTCATCATCGAGTTCGGAAAGTACATCGTCTAATAGTAGAAGAGGATACTCGCCTGTCGATAATTTCATCAATTCGATTTCCGCAAGCTTCAAACTCAGAACGGTCGAACGTTGCTGTCCTTGCGAACCATACGTTTGAACCGGAACCTCATTCAAATAAAAAATCAAATCGTCACGGTGCGGTCCAATCAGCGTTGTGGCTTGATCCGCCTCACGAGTTTGATTCTTCTTGAATTGATTCATATAAATTTCTTTCATTTGCTCAGGCGTTAAACCATCCTCCAAAGGAATCGTTGCTTGATACGAAACCGAGAATTTCTCACGACCAAGCGATAACTGGTCATGAATCGGAATGGCTAAAGCCTCCAATTGCTTCATAAAATCGAGACGATGAAAGACGATTTTACTAGCTAACTCGCTTAACATCTCGCTTAAAACATCTAAGTATTCGTCCGGCTGCTTTTTCTTAATCGCTAGCTGCTTCAAATACGTATTGCGCTGTTTTAAGACGCGATTATATTCCACTAAATCATAGAGGTAGAGGGAACTCATTTGTCCAAGTTCCATATTCACGAATTTACGTCTGTTTTGCGGAGACCCTTTGACAAGCGTGAGGTTCTCTGGGGCAAAGAGGATGACATTCAAGTTTCCAAGGTAGGAACTGAGTCGTTTTTGCTCCAAATAATTCACTTTCGCGATTTTTCCTTTTTTAGAAAATTGCAATTCTAAATTCGTCTTTGTCGTTGTTTTTTCAACAGTCCCTTTAATCGTCGCAAACTCTTTATTCCATCCAATCAGTTCTTTGTCGTTTGTCGTGCGGTGGCTCTTTGTCATCGCCAAGGCGTAAATCGACTCCATCAGGTTGGTTTTCCCTTGTGCATTTTCACCAATAAAAACATGCACACCGTCTGTAAACTCTAGTTGGACAGATTCATAATTACGAAAGTTTTGTAATTGTAAATTAGTCAGCTTCATGCGTCATGTGTGTTCAAATCATTTTCATCCGATTTCATTTCTTTCACAATAAAAATACCTTCATCAGGTATTTCGACACGTGTATTCGGATATAATTTTCTACCACGTCGATTTTCTAACTCTCCATCTACAAAAACTGTATATTCTTGCAGGTACCATTTTGCTTGTCCGCCCGTTGTAATGACGTCAATATGTTTTAAAAATTGCCCTAATGTAATGTACTCATCAGAGATCGATACGATAGTTGTCATGAACTTCCTCTTTTCTAATGGATATTGGTGAGAACTCCATTAAACTCATGCATGCTCACATATTTTTAAGTAGAATAACTCTACAATATTATACAATTTTTACACGCTTTTCGCAAAGAAATTGCAAAATTTAGGGGGTTATTTCAATTTTGGGTCAAAAATAACAAAAAAGCCTAAAAAAACGAAAAACAAAATTTAATAGGATTTTTTCAAAAATTGAAAGTTTTGGGCCAAAAATCACCCCAAAATCGTGCTGCCCAAAATTCACTTATAAGTGAATTTCGGGAAATTGCAAAAATATAGTTAAAAATAAAAAAACTCGAGCCTTCAAAACGAAAGCTCGAGTGAAAGTTTGATAACTTACGATTACCCGTTGAATGTACGAACAGGTGTCACTAATTGAATGAAGCTATGTGGAATACCAGAGTGGTCTTCTTTTAGTTTCAATGTGAATGGACGGTTTGCTTCTAAGAAGTTGATGACCGCTTCTGAAGAACCGAATAATTTCAACGCTTCTTTTAAGTAGTCAGGGTTGAATGAAATTTCAAGTGGAGCTCCTTCGAAGTTTTCTACAGCGATTTCTTCTTCAACTGTACCCACTTCAGGAGATTTACCTGTTAATAGAATACGTTCTGGTGAAAGTGTTAATGTCGCGATATTATTTTTATCCGTATGTGACATTAATGAAGCACGTTCTACAGCTGCTACAAGTTCGCTAGCAACAACAGTAATCGAAGTGTTCGCTCCGTCGTTAATTAAACGGTCTGTATCTGGGTACATTCCTTCTAATAGACGAGAGTAGAATGATAATGTTTCTGTTTGGAACAAGATTTGATTATCTGTAATCGCGAAATCTATTGTTTCTAATCCGTCGATGATACGAGATAATTCTAATAATGTTTTACCAGGTAATGTCATTTCAAAAGTCAATGCATCACTTCCAGCTGGCATTTGTAGTGGAATGATACGTTGGCTTAAACGGTGAGAGTCAGTTGCGACTGCTTTTAATTGGTTGTCTTTAATCACCATATGAATCCCTGTTAAGATTGGACGAGATTCTGCAGTTGAAACGGCAACCGCTGTTTGTACAATCACTTGTCTAAATAATGGAACAGGAATGGTGATGACATGATTTTTTTCGATTTCTGGTAATTGTGGATAATCCACTGCTGATAATCCATTTAATGTAAATGATGCATTACCTGCTGTAATCGTTGCTTGTAATTGATCGTTTGTTTCAAGTGTGAATACATTTAAAGGTAATTTTTTAACGATTTCTCCAAAGAAACGAGCAGGAAGAACGATGCTACCTGGTTCTTGGACTGTTAATTGTAATTCTTCGTCTTCGATTGGTAAGAATACTTCGATAGAAACTTCTGAATCACTACCTGTTAATGTTAATCCTTCTTCACTAGCAACTAATTTAATCCCTGTCAAAATTGGAATTGTTGTTTTTGATGGAATTGCACGTTGCACATCTACAAGATTTTTTAAGAACCCTTGTCTGTTTACTGAAAATTTCATAACTGCCTCCTTTAGGGTGTGCTTTTATATTTAATTTATTTATTAATAAAATAGTAATAGTAGTAGGGCCTGTGTATATTGTGGAAAAGTCTATTTTCCTTATAACAGAGACCATTTTTAGTTGTGGATAACCATTGTGGAAAACTCCACCGTTTTTTTTGACTTATCCACAGCTTAATAACCGAGCGAATGCTTGATTTCATTAATCACGCGAATCGTTTCTGGATCATCTTTGGCTTCTTGGCTAATTTTTTCATAGGCGTGAATGACTGTTGAGTGGTCACGACCAAAATCAGCACCAATCTTTTGAAGAGAAACACGTGTTAATTCACGAGAAAGGTACATTGCGATTTGACGCGGTTGAACCATTGTCTTCGTTCTTTTCTTTCCTTTAATATCTTCGACCGTAATATTGTAGTATTTCGCAACTGCGCTTTGGATATCATGAATCGAAAGTAATTTTTCGTCGCCTCCAGGAAGGAACGATTGCAACGCTTCTGCAGCGAGGTCTGTTGAAATATCTTGACCAACCATCACTGAGTACGCTTGAAGACGCATCAGAGCTCCTTCTAATTCACGTACGTTTGATTGAATATGACCTGCGACATAACTCAACACTTCAATAGGAATATTAAATCCAAGTGATTGTGCTTTATTTTGTAAGATAGCAATTCTTGTTTCTAAGTCTGGTGGAGTGATATCGACGGATAACCCCGATACGAAACGAGAAACGAGACGTTCTTGCAATTCTTTAATTTCCGTTGGTTGACGGTCACTCGTTAATACGATTTGTTTTTGGTTATTGAAAAGCGCATTAAATGTATGGAAGAACTCTTCTTGAGTCGCTTCTTTTTTCGCTAGGAATTGAATATCATCGACTAGTAAGATATCCACATTACGGTAACGATTGCGGAATTCTTGCGGTGTCTTTGACCCAATCGAAGCGATCATTTCATTCATAAACTCTTCACTCGTCACGTATTTGACACGTGCGTTTGGATGGCTCTTCTTATATTTATTCCCAATGGCTTGCATTAAATGAGTTTTTCCAAGACCTACACCTCCATAGAAGAAAAGAGGGTTGTAGGTATTACCAGGGTTATCTGCAACGTAATGCGCGGCAGCCGTGGCCATTTGGTTTCCTTTACCAATAATAAAGGTTTCAAATGTATATTTAGGATTCAAATGCGAGTCTTCCTCGATGGCAACCATTGTTGGAGCTTCAGGAATATTCGGTTGAATTTCTTCGACTCCTTGGTGGAATGGAGTGTTAACTGGACCTTCATCTTCTGAATCGATAAAACGTGGTTCAAAAGATTGTCTAAAGTAATCATATCCAATTTCCATGATGTCTCGAATAAGGTTATCTTGCCAATATCTCGCAAATGTTTTAGAAGGCACTTTAATATAGAGAATATTTTGTTCAATTCGAATCGGTTCGGCTGGTTTAATCCAGTGGTTAAATGTAAATTCGGAATTTGTTTTTTCAAAGTGTTCTAATAATAGTTTCCAAAATTCTTGGATGGAATTCATAAATGCACCTCCTTCTATCGTTTTCAAGATTCTAATCCATTTAACAGTGTACCATCTTTCAAAAAAGTTTTCCACAATCGGATGGAGAAAATCACAAAAAAAGTGAGATTTGGATAAGTTTATCCACAAAACGGTGGATAAGTCGAAGTTAAAAGTGGAAATTCACAGAGATATACACAAAAAAAGAGCAGTTATAAACAACAAAGAAAGTTGATATAAAAGGAATTTAATAGAGTTATCCACCATTGTGCATAATTTTTGTAAACAGGATGTTATTTTGTGGATAAATTGTTTATAAGTCTGTGGAAATCGTCTTTTATGCAAAAAAACTATCCACCATCGATGTGAATAACTAAAAAAATAGAGCGAAATCAACAGTTATTTGTAGAAATTTTTAGCCTGAATATGTTATGATACTTCAGTAATTTAGTGATTAGATAGTTTATATTGACAAGTAAACATTTTATATTTATAATGTACTAGACTGTCTAGGGAGACTAGATATTTCATTTACAGTAGGAGGTGCACACGAATGAAAAGAACATATCAACCAAGCAAACGCAAACGTCAAAAAGTTCACGGATTCCGTAAACGTATGAGCACAAAAAATGGCCGTAGAGTATTAGCAAGCAGACGCCGTAAAGGTAGAAAAGTTTTAGCAGCTTAGATCACTGAACGTCTCAGTGGTCTTTTTTTTTAAAAACCATTTGAGTGACTGGAGAGATTCAAGTAGATGAAAAAATCGTTTCGAGTAAAGAAAGACCGCGAATTTCAAAAGGTATTCCGCAAAGGGAAATCGACAGCGAACCGTCAATTCGTTATTTATAAATATAATAAGGAAGACCAATCCCATTTTCGTGTGGGAATCTCTGTCAGCAAAAAACTTGGAAATGCGGTTACGCGTAATCGTCTAAAGAGAAGAATCCGTCATATTTTAATGGAACTGGACGACCAATTGGCGCAAGATGTAGATTTTATCGTTATTGCTCGTCAACCCATCGTACAAATGTCTTATCAAGAAATGAAAAGCAGTATGATGCATGTTTTAAAATTAGCTACATTAATACCTAAAAATGAAGATTCCTATTTATAGGTAGGAATCGTTGAAAATTAAATATTCTAAAAGGTGGGACTTTTCAGTGAAGAAAAAAAGCCAATTGATTTTATCATTAGCAGTTTTAACTTTATTTTTAGCGGCCTGTGGAACTTCTCCAATTACGGAGTCTAGTACAGGATTCTGGGATCGAATTGTTCTATATAATTTATCTCAATTTATCATCTGGTTATCAAACTTATTAGGTGGAAGTTATGGTTTAGGGATTATCGTCTTTACGATTATTACTCGTTTAATTATGGTTCCTTTAATGCACTTCCAATACCAAAGCACGCGTAAACAAGCGATTCTTCAACCAGAAATTAAAGCGTTACGTGAGAAGTATTCAGCACGCGACCGTGCAACACAAGAAATGCTTCAAGCTGAAATGAATGCTTTATATGAGCGTGAAGGTATCAACCAATATGCTGGATGTTTACCATTATTAATTCAATTGCCAGTCATGATGGCATTGTATCAAGCAATCAGCCGTACAGACGTATTGAAAACAGGTCATTTCTTATGGTTCCAATTAGACCAACCAGACCCATATTTCATCTTACCAGTCTTAGCAGCATTAACTACGTACATCACAACATGGTTATCAATGAAAATGCAAGATACTGGTGGCGCTGGTAAAGTTATGATGTATGTCATGCCAGCAATGATCCTATTTATGTCTCTTGGGTTATCAAGTGCGTTATCACTCTACTGGGTAGTCGGAAACGTATTTATGGTAGGCCAAACATTACTATTAAATAATCCATTTAAATTCCAAGAAGAGCAAAAAGCGATTGCCGCTGAGAAAAAACGCCGTGCAAGAGCGCTCGAAAAAGCGAAAAGAAGACACGGAAAATAATTCTTATAGAGCTCTTGTTGAAATGTCTCAATCATGAGATAATAACAATGATTTTTATAGAGTAGGAGAGTTTACGATGACAAATACAATTAAAGTAAGTGACGTTTCAGTAGAAAAAGCAATCCAAAAAGGATTACGTCAGTTAGGATTACCGCAAGACCAAGTGTTTGTGGAAGTCATTTCTGAAGGTAAAAAAGGATTGTTTGGCTTCGGTCAAAAAAATGCTGAAGTGGAATTAACACCAGTCGCTACAATGGTTAGCGAAGAAGCAGTAGAAGAAGTTGTGGAACCTGTTGTGGAAACAGTGGAAGAAGCAACTGTCGAAACAGTAGAAACTGTGGAAGTTCCTGAAGAAGACTTCGAGGACGATGATTTCGAAGAAGAAGAAGGAGACGCAGACTACGAAGAAACAGTAGACCAATTAGAAGAAGCTGCTCGTGTGACAAAAGAGTACTTAGAAGGCATCGCTAAAACATACGGCGCTGAAGCAACAGTAACCGTTGAAGCGCGTCGTGATCGCATGACTTTCGTATTCGACACAGACAAACAAGGTCTTTTAATCGGAAAACACGGTAAAATCTTGAATGCTTTACAAGTACTTGCGCAAGTATCTGTACACCGTTTCATCAAAGGACGTATTTCAGTTCAAGTGGATGTTGGTGACTACCGTGCACGTCGTAGTGAAACACTACAACAAATTGCGGAAAGAACAGCTCGTAAAGTATTAAAAACAAAACAACCTGTTTACTTAGAACCACTTCCAGCGTATGAAAGAAAACAAATTCACGCTGCGTTAAGTAAAAACAAACGCATCTCAACTCACTCAGAAGGTAAAGAACCACATCGTTACCTCGTAGTTGAAATCGCAGAATAGTAAAATGACAGCTTATGACCGTTTCGGTCATAAGCTTTTTTTGTGCTTTCAAAATCGACTTTTAAAGGATAATGCTTAGAATGATTATTATATCAAGCATTTTAGTGAAATTTAATGTAATGAAAATAACTTTCATAAAAATAAAATGCAGTTATAAAAAAAATACATAATCGTCATTTTCATTCAGAAAAAGAGAAAAAATCCTACAAAACTCAACCAAAATGAAGTTTTTCCTTTGGATATATCGATAAATAAAGGTATAATAAATTTGATATAGGGGACATATATTAAATAAAAGAAAGGAGATATTTATGGATATTCAAATTTTTGTGAATCGAAGAAAAGAATTAGGTTTATCTCAAATTGAATTGAGTGAGGGGATTTGTACACAAGCTACATTGAGTCGATTCGAAAATCACGGTCAAATTCCTTCAATGAAAATATTGACCTTGCTTTGCAAAAAGTTGCAAATGGACGTAGGGGAGTTATTTCCATCTGTAGCGATTAAAGACTCAGTATTAAATAAGAAACTTGATAAAATAGAATTCAATATCGTGAGTATGGAATACGAAGAAGCAGAAGAGCTCATCAAGAGTATTAATGTTGCACACTTAACAACGCAACAAGAGTGGCGATATTTATACTTAAAAGGTTTCACACAAACCTTAATGAACAAAGATGATGCAGACAGTTTCTTCTATTTTAATCAATTATTAGCGGATCATTCAGACGTAGATAATAAGTATATCTTTTTAGCATATACCGGAATTGGACTTATTTATATGAATCAAGCCGATTATGATAAGGCAGAATACTTCTTTGAAAAAGCTATTCACCAAATTGATTCCTATACCATCGAATCTGTAGAAGATGTTTGTCGTGTCCTAACAGTCCTATATTACGCAGCAACATTTTATGCGACGATTAAGGAATATGATACAAGTGATGTGTTATTACGCCGAGGGGTAACGATTTGTGGGGAAAATCATGTTACTTACTACTTAGCGCGAATCAAATATTTACTAGCTGAAAATGCTTATGAAAATAAATTTGAGCAAGAAGAAGTTAAAGAATTAATAAGAGACGCTGCCGCATTTGCCAGACTGAATAAAAATACTGTATTATTAGAAAAGATAAAAGTATTTCAAGACCGTTTGGCGAAAGGAGAATAGATATGTCTATTCGTCTCAAAAAGGAAGATTTCCTCAAAAAAGAAAAACTCGAAGTTCCTGAAACATTGAAAGAGGAACTAGTCAATGATGAATATGATTTAGATAGTTTTGGAGATGCGTTTATTATGATGCCGAAAATGGAAGAAGATAAACGTCAACAAAACCTTGAAAAGAACATCAAAAAAGAGTGGCTCGAGGATTTCGAGAACTAGTTTCTACTATAATATAGTAAACAAATTCAAAAAGAAGACTTTGGTGAGTTCGCCGAGGTCTTCTTTTATGTTTGAAAAAGCATTTCTGTAAACATTTTATTTGAAGTTTTTTCATAAAAAATTCTTACTAAAAATAGCGTCATTTTAGTTGAAATTGCCTATCAGTTATGATAAATTAATATCACTGTGAAGCGAACGTTCGCTTTTAAAACATTTTCAAAAAAGTTTTGAAAATAGCAGACGTAATCGTTTGACGCAGAGCCTATATTATGCTAATATATAGAAGTTGTTGCAAAACAACGATTGACCTTTGAAAACTGAACAAAGAAGACAAACCAAATGTGTAGGGACTTCATCTTTTGATGAAGAAACAACAATTTCTTATCTCTTAAAGAGATACAATAAGTCAGTAATTA
Organism: uncultured Carnobacterium sp.; assembly: GCA_937967765.1. Classification (GTDB taxonomy): domain Bacteria; phylum Bacillota; class Bacilli; order Lactobacillales; family Aerococcaceae; genus Granulicatella. The sequence continues at coordinate 586 of CALCML010000112.1, read as the reverse complement.
AAATGAGCTTTTCAAAGCTCATGAAAATTCAAATTTTTCATGAGAGTTTGATCCTGGCTCAGGACGAACGCTGGCGGCGTGCCTAATACATGCAAGTCGAACGAGAGCGACCGGTGCTTGCACTGGTCAATCTAGTGGCGAACGGGTGAGTAACACGTGGGTAACCTGCCCATCAGAGGGGGATAACATTCGGAAACGGATGCTAAAACCGCATAGGTCTTCGAACCGCATGGTTTGAAGAGGAAAAGAGGCGCAAGCTTCTGCTGATGGATGGACCCGCGGTGCATTAGCTAGTTGGTGAGGTAACGGCTCACCAAGGCCGTGATGCATAGCCGACCTGAGAGGGTGATCGGCCACATTGGGACTGAGACACGGCCCAAACTCCTACGGGAGGCAGCAGTAGGGAATCTTCCGCAATGGACGCAAGTCTGACGGAGCAACGCCGCGTGAGTGAAGAAGGTTTTCGGATCGTAAAACTCTGTTGTTAGAGAAGAACAAGTGCTAGAGTAACTGTTAGCGCCTTGACGGTATCTAACCAGAAAGCCACGGCTAACTACGTGCCAGCAGCCGCGGTAATACGTAGGTG
>CALCML010000111.1 GCA_937967765.1 uncultured Carnobacterium sp. | reverse complement strand
ACGCCATCGATTTCTTTGATGATTACTTCTGGACGAGATACTTGTAATTCGTATCCTTCACGACGCATGTTTTCGATAAGAATTGATAAGTGTAATTCCCCACGTCCTGATACAATCCATGCATCTGGTGAATCAGTTGGTTCAACTTTAAGAGATACGTCTGTGTGTAATTCACGCATTAGACGTTCTTCAATCTTACGTGCTGTAACAAACTTCCCTTCACGACCCGCAAATGGTGAGTTGTTTGTCAAGAATGTCATTTGTAATGTTGGTTCGTCAATGTGTAATACTGGTAAGCTTTCATGTGAATCTACTGGAGTTACTGTTTCTCCAACGAAGATATCTTCCATACCAGATACAGCGATTAAATCCCCTGCTTTTGCTTCGTTGATTTCTAAACGGTTTAATCCGAAGAAACCAAATAATTTAGTAACACGGAAATTTTTCTTTGTTCCGTCCAATTTTAATAGGGTTACTTGGTCCCCAACTTTGATCGTTCCACGGAAGACACGTCCGATACCGATACGTCCAACGTAGTCATTATAGTCTAATAATGATACTTGGAATTGTAATGGCTCATCTGAGTTGTCTACTGGAGCTGGGATATGTTCGATAATTGTATCGAATAAGTAATCCATTGTTTTTTCTTGGTCGGCTGGGTTGTCTGATAAACTTGAAGTTCCGTTTAATGCTGAAGCATAAACTACTGGGAATTCTAATTGATCATCATCTGCCCCTAATTCGATGAATAATTCTAATACTTCATCGACAACTTCTTCTGGACGAGCAGCGTCACGGTCGATTTTGTTTACTACAACGATTGGTGTTAAATGTTGTTCTAATGCTTTTTTCAATACGAAACGTGTTTGAGGCATTGTTCCTTCATAAGCATCTACAACTAAAACTACACCATCTACCATTTTCATGATACGTTCTACTTCTCCACCGAAGTCCGCGTGTCCTGGTGTATCCATGATATTGATACGAGTTCCTTTATATTGAACGGCTGTATTTTTCGCTAAAATTGTAATACCGCGTTCACGTTCGATATCGTTTGAGTCCATTGCACGTTCTGATAATTCTGTACGTGCATCTAATGTATCTGATTGTTTTAATAATTCATCCACAAGTGTTGTTTTACCGTGGTCAACGTGGGCGATAATAGCAATATTGCGAATATCATTTCTTAATTTCATGTATTTCCTCCATTGATTGACAAAATGAAAGTGATGGAATCTGAACGCTAAAAGAGCCCTTCCATCACCTAAACTTCTTCTCTTAACTCAAAAAGTATACTACAAAAACGCTATAAACTCAAAAGATAAAACATAATGGACATCCCTAACTTACATTCATTAAGAAGAGATGTCCATTTTTATTTTTAGTTATTTTGCTTCAAACCAATTGTCACCGACATTGCTATCTGCTCGTAGTGGAACTTTCAGACTCACGGCATTTTCCATGACTTCTTCTACTAAGCTTTGAAGGCTTTCTAATTCGTCTTGTGGCACTTCGAAAATCAACTCATCGTGCACTTGTAATAATAGGTTTGCTTCGAATTGACGTTCTCTCATTTCACGGTCCAATTCAATCATCGCCATCTTCAAAATATCTGCGGCACTTCCTTGGATTGGGGAGTTCATCGCTGTACGTTCAGCGAATGAGCGTAAATTAAAGTTACTTGAATGAATATCTGGTAAATAACGACGACGGTGGAATAAGGTTTCCACATAATCTTTCTCACGCGCTTCTTTTACCACAGATTCCATAAAGTCTTTTACCCCTTGGAACTCTTCCAAATAACGATCGATAAATTCCTTGGCTTTTTTACGGGAAATATTCAAGTTTTGAGATAATCCGTAATCACTAATCCCATACACAATCCCAAAGTTTACTGCTTTGGCTTGGCGACGCATTTCACTCGTTACATCGTCTGGATTTGTAATGCCAAACACACGCATTGCTGTATTCGTATGAATATCGACGTTATTTTTGAACGCCTCAATCATATGTTTATCGCCAGCAATATGCGCTAACACACGTAATTCAATTTGCGAATAGTCGCTTGAGAGAATCTTCCAATCGTCATGCTCTGGTAAGAACGCGTAACGAATACGACGGCCCTCTTGTGTACGAATTGGAATATTTTGTAAGTTTGGATCCACCGAGCTTAGACGACCTGTTTGCGTTAAGTTTTGGACAAAACGCGTATGAATCTTGCCGTCTTCTTGAATATACGCTTGCAATCCTTCTACATACGTTGAATTTAATTTGGCTAATTGACGATATTCTAAAATCAATTCCACGATTGGAGCTTGGTGCGCCAATTTCTCCAAAACATCGACCGCTGTTGAATAGCCAGTTTTCGTCTTTTTGATAACTGGTAAACCCATCTTTTCAAATAAGATGACACCGAGTTGTTTAGTAGAATTGATATTAAACTCTTCTCCAGCAAGCTCGTAGATTTCTTGCTCGATTTCTTTTAGACGCGCTTCAAATTCCACACCCATCTCAACCAAACGTCCTTTATCGACACGAATTCCTTGAATTTCCATACGTGCTAAAATATCGCTCACTGGTAATTCCATTTCCCAATAAAGATGTGTTTGTTCATTTTCTTCAAGGCGTTTTAATAGTTTTTCAGGCGCCACAGCAATCGTATAGACTTTTGCTGCTAAATGCTGATTCCAAACTTCTTCATCTTCAGGAATTTGGATTTTAACACCTTTTCCGTAGACTGCTTCGTCACTGGCAAGAATCGTTACATCGACACGGCGAGCCACGTCACTAATTTCTTTCACGATATCATTTGTATCCACTAAATACGCAAGAAGGGACACATCATATTTGGCACCTTCTAATACAAGACCGAAACGATGTGCGAGTACTTTGGCTGCTTTTGTATCAAATAAATGTTTTTCGATTGATGCATCCGAAAGCCATTTCTTGAATGCTTCTGAAGAAACGGCCGTATTTAAATCAGTCACAAAGACTTCTTTTTCATTTCCGAAGGCAACGGCAATTACATCTGCCACATGATAGTTGGCTTCAAGCGTCTCAAAATGCACACTTGTTGCGCCTTTAAGCATATCTTCAGTAATCTCTGACACACGTGTTACGTTTGGACGCTCCGCTTTTGGTGCTTCTTCTACAGTAGTCGCACCTGAATTTAATAGGTCTGATTGGAAAGAATTGAAGTTCATTTCTTTGTAAAATGCCATCAACGCATCTACATCTTGTTCCTTACGAAGGGTATCGTCTAAGGTGATTTCAAGCGGAGACTCCACATTGATGCGCGCTAGTTTCTTACTTAAGAAGGCTAACTCTTTATCGTTAATTAAGTTTTCTTTCAACTTACTCTTCTTCATTTCATCGACATGTTCATAGATTCCTTCTACACTGCCAAATTCTTGAAGAAGTTTCACGGCTGTTTTCTCACCGACTTTAGTAACACCAGGATAGTTGTCGGAAGAATCCCCCATTAACCCCTTCATGTCGATGATTTGTTCAGGCGTTAAGCCATATTTTTCAAAAATCACTTCAGGAGTGTACTCAACTAGTTCCGTTACTCCTTTTGTTGTAATTTTTACAGTAATATTATTGTCCGCAAGCTGAATCAAGTCCTTATCTCCTGAAAGAACTACAACCTCATAGCCTGCCGCTTCCCCTTGTTTGGCAAGAGTGCCGATAATATCATCGGCTTCGTATTGGTTCAAACGGTAATGAGGAATCCCCCATGCATCTAAAAGCACATTAAAATAAGGCATTTGTTCGATAAATTCACCTGGAGTTTTCGAACGTCCCCCTTTATAATCTGCATACATTTCAGTACGGAAAGTCGTCTTCCCAGCATCCCATGCAACGAGCACGTGAGTCGGTTTTTCAGAGTCTAAAATGGACTTAAACATACGGTGAAATGAATAGAGTGCATTTGTATGTAAGCCGTTGGAATTTTTAAAACGATTTAAATCTAAAATTGAGAAAAATGCGCGGAATGCTAAACTGCTTCCGTCTACTAATAATAATTTTGGTTTTGCCATAATATGCCTCCTAATTTGTCATTACCAGTGTAACAAATAAACAATGCTATGAACACTAAAAAGAGCGGCATCCCTTCGCCTTCCACACTTAGGAGCATACAAAAAGGCCTGGCAACTGCCAGGCCTGAATCCATCAAACTTTAGTTTTGTGTTGGAGAAGTGTTTGATAGGAGTTTTTCATAAGCAAACTCATATTTTTGAACGTCCCCTGCTCCCATAAACACGATTACTGCGTCTTTATAGTTTAATAATGGAGATACATTATCGAGCGGTAATACTTTCGCGCCACCTTTAACCAGTTTTGCTAAATCTTCGATAGAAACATCCCCTGCTTCTTCACGAACAGATGCAAAGATATCACATAAGTATAC
>CALCML010000110.1 GCA_937967765.1 uncultured Carnobacterium sp. | reverse complement strand
AAAGCCATAAGTGATCCGTATTAATTAAATCAAAAAATACATGCCCAGTAAAACCAACAATGGCCGCTGGAATAGCGCCTGCAACACCTGCAAAGAGTGCAAGGTATCCATATGCCAATTGAATATATACTCCCTCAATTGGTGTTGTAATCGACGTTAATGTCATTATCGTTGTCATAATCCCAATCCCAATAATGGTATAGAGAATTGTTTTAAACAGTCCGTCTTTCACAATACCCCTCCTTTGCCTAATTCGATGTTGGCTCTTCTCCAATAATTCGTACTTCTGGTTCTAGCGCAACGCCGTCTTTTTCTAAAATCACTTTTTGAACATAACGGATTAAATCCATATAGTCCGTTGCTGTTCCGTTATCAATATTCACCATAAATCCAGCATGCTTTTTAGACACTTGCACGCCACCAATTTGATATCCTTGAAGTCCAGCGTCTTGAATTAATTTTCCTGTAAAATGCCCTTCTGGACGTTTAAACACGCTCCCACAAGACGGATACTCAAGCGGTTGTTTGCTTTCACGTAAATGCGTTAATTCCGCTACTTTTTGGTCAATCTCTTCTTGATTTCCTTCAGCTAGTCGGAATCCAACTTCAATCACAAGATCTCCTGTCTTTTGAACATGGCTATGTCGGTAGCTGAAATCTAAGTCTTCGTTTGTGTACGTTTTGAACTCCCCATCAGGAGTAATGACTTCCACGTACTCAACGACTTCGCTCACTTCACCGCCGTAAGCCCCAGCGTTCATGAAAATCGCTCCGCCGACACTTCCTGGAATCCCGCAAGCAAATTCTAAGCCTGTTAATCCATTTTTAGCCGCTTCTTTTGACACATCAATTAAGGCTACTCCGCCTTCAGCGACGATTTGTGTACCAGATACAGTTAAATGAGACATATCGTTTAACATAATCACTGCTCCGCTAATTCCGCCATCTTTAATGATCACGTTCGATGCATTTCCTAAAATCGTCGTTGGAATATTTTGTTCGCGAAGCCAATGCATCACTGCGCTTGCTTCTTTTTTATCTTTTGGAAAAATCAGAATGGCAGCACGGCCACCCGTTTTTGTAAATGTATAATTTTTAAGTGGTTCGTTGTAAAAAACTTTTACATCCGGAAACTCTGTTGAAAATACAGTATAATCCATATTCTTCTCCTTATTCGTAATCCTTTTAATACTACTATTCTCACACGATTACGTCAACTGAAAGGTAGCCCTTACACTGGGACTCCTTTAGCTACGCTTACCATTCTTGCAATAGCTGATGCACCATTTGCGCAGAACGCTGTCCTGCTTGAACGATAAAGGTATCAAAATCAACCGCAGACGTTCCACGTTCTGGAATATCTGAAATGGCACGAATCACGATAAATGGAACTCCAAACGCGTGACACGCTTGCGCAATCGCTGCCCCTTCCATTTCCGACGCCATCACATCTGGGAAGTGTTTTAAAATATGCGTTCTTTGCTCACGAGTATGAATAAAGCTGTCAGACGAAACGATAAGCCCTGTATGGCTCTTTAAATCCACCTTAGCAACCGCTTGTTCAATAGACGGTAAGAAGTCTTGATTCATGGCAAAACGCGCTGGCATGCCCGGCATTTGCCCATAAACGTAATTAAAGGCTGTGACGTCGGCATCACCGTACGCTAGTTCTGTCCCAATGACAATATCTCCGATTTCTAGAGTTGTGCCAAAACCACCTGCAGAACCTGTATTGATGACCAAATCTACACCGAAGCGGTCGATTAAGATTCCTGCAGCCAGTGCAGACATCACTTTCCCGATTCCTGATTGGACAAGGACAATCGATTTCCCTACAAGTGTGCCTTCGATAAATTCCCAGTTGGCTACGGTAGTTTTCTTCTCAATCGTCATCTCTTCTTCAAGGAGACGCTTTTCTTCTTCCATTGCCGCAATAATTCCAAATTTCATTCTTTCACCTCATCCTTATCGTTCAATCTGTTTTGCCATCAAGACGATATCTTCATAACCGTCACCGATTTTAACACCGTTCTTAAGTCGACCTTCTTCTTCAAATCCACACTTCTCATAAAGTCGGCGTGCCTTCTTATTCACAGCAACGACCTCAAGTTCCACACGACTGAGCGTTGAATATTCCGTCACCCAATCCAGCATTTCTTCCATCATCACGGTCGCAATACCTTGCCCCCAGTAGGACTTCAATACGCTAATTCCTAATTCACCACGGTGTGAGAATTTAGGATGCAGGCTCCCAGCAATCGAACCGACCGCAATAATCTCGTCTCCATCTTTTGCTAGTAACATATATTGATTTTCGTTCTCGTAGAGCGATTCAATAAACAATTCTTCTTGAGCCACAGAATACT
>CALCML010000109.1 GCA_937967765.1 uncultured Carnobacterium sp. | reverse complement strand
AAAAGAGCATTGGATCTAGACCATCCAATGCTCTTTCTGGCTTTAGTGATTGAAATATTCACTATATATTTTCTTGTTCCTTTAATATACCATTAATCTCCTTAATGTCAAGATAAGCTCCATCCACGGTAAAAGAACGGTGAGATTTCACTCATACATGAAAAAGGTGAGGCAGTTTAAAAAAAAGATAAAAGGCCCTCGGTTCTATAGTGTGAATGGTAAGAAGAGCAACCAATGTGAATTACTGACTCTAGGGTAAAATCCGTAGAGTCAGTTTGAAGCTTGGTAGGAGCCAAGACTTAGGCTTGGCCCGGTGCCTTACCATAAACACTATGTAGTAACCGAGGGTTACTTTGTCTTTTTTGCTATTTTTGAACGGACACAATCTCAAGCTCGCCGTTTTCGTTCTGAAGAACTTTAAACATAATCTCCATGCCTTCTTTTAGCCCGTCTGGATGCTTCGAATCCATCAAGAGCGTGCCAAAGCATTGGTTGCCTTCCACGCGCGAAATGCGGACCCATAAGCGTTCGGGATCCTTCGTTTTGTCTTCGTAGTAGAAAGCCACGCCAAAGTCATCGGGATGCTCGCGGTGGCGGAAACGGTCAAGGCCTTGGAAGGTACGTGTCTCTTCTTTTTCCTTGCTCTTCGTGTCATAGACTTCGGCAATAACGCGTCTTGCACGGTCTACGATATACGGATCCACTTCAATCCATTTCATCGAACAGAACTCGCAGTCATCGAGGTTCGCAAGACGGATAAGATACATCGTCTCTTCTGGAATGAGGCGCATGTCTAGCGTTGTTTCGCCCTCTTTTGCAATCCATAGCGGTTGGAACGAAACGCCAGCCTCTTCGTCGATATATCCGTAGAGGACAAGCCCCGTGTCGCCTGCCTGGGCAACTTCTGGCATCACGTCTTCGATTAGCGCCACGCAGCGAACGTAGACGAGTTGATGATAGAAGCTACGGAAAGAGGCGTCTTTTACTTTTTGCATTTGGCTTGCGATTGGGATTTCATTTGGGAAGAGTTCGCCTTTGATGTCGAGTCCTGGCGCAAACCCGCATCGATCAAGCCACTCCGGACTTGTCACCTCTGGAATCGGTTCGGCGTGGGCCTTGGAGGCGAAACGCTCTCTGCTATCGGCCACGATGTCCACCGGCAGGTCTAGCGTCACATGCTCCATCCATTTCCAACGATAATCGTCCGGCAAATGCAAGAGGAGAATCTGCGTCTTGCATTCATGCTCGTAAATGTCCAGCACCTTGAAGTGGCTGTCGCGGTTAGCCACGTGTAGCCCCCAGTTGGTGCCATGCTCCGCCTTCGAGAGGTCAAAGAGGTGGTTCGATAAAATGCTGAAACGGTGCGTCGTCACCATGCCCCCCACCCGACTCGTCGCATCGGTAAAGGCTGCGTTACGGACAATCTGCCCCACGTGGAACTTCGATGCTTCTTCCGGCGTTAGGTTGATATCTCTAGCAAAGAGCTGCAATCCCGGCAGCATCTCATTCATTAGTTGTTCGAGTTGTTGTACTTCTGTCATTCTACTTCTCCTGTCTTACCAAAGTACGTTTGATAATGTTTCGTTATTGTACGGTTCGAGGTTCACGACGCTAGACTTGATGGTTCCGTCCGAGTTCGTCTTCGTCTCTGGCTCTTTCTCGCCGATTAACACGACATTGATGCCTTCGTTTTTGGCAAATACGATAACCGTCGTCCCTGATTCAGACACATAACACTCCACGATTTCATAAGGGACGCCTCCTGATTGGAAGGTCAGTCCTGCCCACTTGAAGTTCGCCTTCACGCCAGAGACCGTCGCATATTGGAAGAGCTGGTCTGGAACGGCTAAATCATAAAACTTACGCTGTGTCGCTGGACTCGTGCGCTCATAGACTTCACCTTTTTTACGCGCGTAAATCGCCATCGCATCCGCAATCGATTGATTCGCAGAGGCCTCAGAGGTTGCTTTCCATGTCGCATTGTCGGTAAAGCCTTTTAGTAAATCAGCGTCCTTCACAATTTGGAACGCTGCTTTTGACAAGGTCTCGCGCGTCACATTGGTCGCATGAAGAACGATCGGCTCACCGTCTTCGTACCCAAAGAAGAACGCCTCTTTCTTCGAAGCGTCAAGATACGCTTCCACCACCATTATCTTGTAGTCGTTTGAATCTACAACGCCCATCATATTCCATTTGACCTTATCGCCATTGATGGTCGCAGCATCCATGTGAATCGCTTCGTGCAAGGCCTCGAAATGCTGCCCAGTCGACGCATTCCAACGCTTCATGAAGTCGCTAAATCCAGTCGCATTAAAACGAACCAAGAGCTCCAAGTCCGAATAGGCATTGTCGATGTCATCCTTGTCG
>CALCML010000108.1 GCA_937967765.1 uncultured Carnobacterium sp. | reverse complement strand
ATCAGGGCTATGCCCGAAACTGAAAAACCACCGGCTTAGCCGGTGGATATTTATTTCCTTATAATCTACTCCATAGGATGCACCACTCCCAATTACTTCTCCTCTCCTTCTTGCGGAATGGTACATAAACTCACCTGCATTATAAAAATAAGCTACAGCGATTCCGAGGAATTCTATAATAAAATTTCAAAATGGGATGCAGTTCCTTTCCTCACATTTCTTCTGCTTTCTACGGAATGGCACATAAACTCACCTAAATTTGAATAAACCAATTACAAAAGAGCCCTTTGGATAATGTAGTAATCATCGTAGCGAGTGTAATCGATGCGAAATGGGAGTAAGACAGAAGAAACAATGCTCTTCTGTTTCTTCGTCGTCTTACCCCCGCAAGGACAAATAGGATTGACCAAACTGCCTGCCAGTAACGGTCAATCCATTTGTCTACTGCGTCAAAATCAATAAAGTTCATTAATTGATAAAGATAATTTTGAGGCTCGATAGGAACTGAGACATAAGGCTCAGTCCGGTACAGCTACAATGATTACTATATGCAAAATAACATTATCATTTATCCTGCACCCTTTACTTTTAAGCTAGGATGCAGATACTCTCATCCCTTTCCTGTGTTATATGAGGAATGGTACATAAACTCACCTGCATTATAAAAAATAAGCTACAGCGATTCCGAGGAATTCTATAATAGCAATAATGGGAAGTCGCATAAAATGCGAATTAAAGGGCGTAAGGAATTTATTTTCTACGCCCTTTTTGAGGCTTTTAAGGTGCAAGACCAAGGCTTGCACCGGTGCCCCATTATAGCTATTTTTTAGAATTCCAAAAGGAAATCGCTGTAGCGATTTAGCATTTATTTTTTCCCACAAAATCATATTCGCGGGTGAGTTCATGTACCATGAAGTTGATTCGCTTTAAAAGCTCCTTCCTCGTCACAATCCCCACAAACTCATCCTCATCATTCCCAATACAAATAAAACTCTCATCCACAAGCTCATTCAACACATCTTCCACTTGTGTATTCTGATGAATAATCGGAAACTCCGTGCGCATCACGTCACGCACTTTGTATTTCCCTAATTGATTCATATGAATCTGTTCCACTCCAGTGATTTTATGTAAAATCATCGCCAGTGAAATCAGACCTACGATTTTATTTTCCTTATTCAATACAGGAATGAGTGAATAACGCACATTCGTCAACACAAGCATCGCGTGTTCCAATGTATGATCCTCTTGCAAGATAGCTACTTTTTCCGCATCGATAAAGAGCTTATCACGGTCTTCAAGTAGTAACTCCTGGATTTTCTTATGAATCAAGCGTATACCCTCCCTCATCAGACCACGTATAGTCTAAAACGAGGCCATCTAATACTTCGTGTTTCGTTGTGTAATACGTTAAGCGTAATTTGTCTTTAGAAAGAATATCTAGCACAGCATACGACGGTGTCCCCTCATAGCTACCACGAGGATAATTCGTTGAACCTGAGTTGATGCAAAGCACCCCGTTAACATTCTCTGCATTTAGTTTATGCGTATGGCCGTAAAATGCGACACGCGCGCCCATTTCTTTAGCCGCATTTGCTAAATACTCACGTCCTGTGTTCACATATTCAAAATGCCCATGCGCTACAAAGAAATTGATACCTTCTAGCGTAAACACTTCAGACCGTGGATACTCTGGATCGTAATCGCAGTTTCCTGTTACGCGAATGCAATGCGATAGGCGTTCATCTTTATAAGGAAATTCTGAATCTCCCGTATGCACGAATGTCACATCACTTCCTGCATAGTGGTCGAAGATTCTCTTTAATGTTAACTCTTGTCCATGGTTATCACTGACAACGACAATTTTCATAATTATTCCTCCGTTTGATTTAACTCATGAGTCCATTTTTCCCACTGGCTAACAAGCAATTCGATGGCTTTCGCACGGTGGCTAATTTTATTTTTAATATCCATTCCTAGTTCCGCAAATGTCTTACCGTACTCAGGAACAACAAATAATGGATCGTATCCAAATCCGCTATCCCCAGCTGGTAGAGTCGCGATTTGACCTGGGCATTCTGCTTGAACAACGAGTGATTCAGTATTTGGCGCAGCTAGCACTAAGCAACAAGTGAAATGAGCCGAGCGCTCTTCTCCAACGAGTCCGCCAAGTTCTGATAAGAGTTTGGCGTTATTGGCTGCATCACTCTTTGGTTCTCCAGCAAAACGTGCTGAATACACTCCTGGTTGACCGTCTAACGCGTCCACGCAGAGGCCAGAGTCATCCGCTAATACGATTGTTTGAAGCTCATTAGCAATCGTCTCAGCCTTTAAACGTGCATTTTCTTCGAAGGTTTTTCCTGTCTCTTCGACTTCTTCTAATTCTGGAAAATCTCGCAGTGTCTTTACAGAGTATCCTTTTGGCTCAAAAATCTCCGCAAACTCTTTAGCTTTCCCAACATTATTCGTCGCAATCACGATTTCTTTTTTCAATTCGACGGGTTTTACTTCTTCTTTAAGTGTCACTTTTTTTACCTTCAGACCTGTTCGATTCAACCAGTTTTCAGCAATCTCTTCAAAAAGGCTTGCTTCTCCAGTTGTATAAATTTCAAGAGTTGGTTCAGGATTCGTTTCTGTCGTTTCACTTAATTTGCAATAATCTAATAACGCACTCACGCTTGAAACGGTTTCTGCTCCTGAGTCAATTAGTGTAACGCTATCTCCCACGACTTTCTGAATCGTTTGACGAAGCAATGGATAATGCGTACAGCCTAGAATCACTGTATCGACTTCTGTTCCTTCTAATGGGCGCAAGGTTTCGCGAACCACTTCTTCTGCCTCAGTTGTATCTGATTGATTACTTTCCACAATCGGTACAAATTTTGGACAAGCAATATCGAACACTTCGATATCTTTATTCTTGTCATGCATGGTCTTTGGATACACTTTACTTGCAATCGTCGCGTTTGTTCCAAGAACACCGATGCGGTCATTCTTCGTTTGCTTGATAGCTGCAAGGCTTCCTGGTTGGATCACTCCAACGACTGGAATCGTCAAGGTATTTTGTAATTCTTCTAGAACCACTGCAGTCGCGGTATTACACGCAATCACAAGCATTTTAATGTTTTTCTCTAGTAAAAATTGCACCATTTCTAATGTATATTGGCGAATTTCTTCAACGGGTCGTGTGCCGTATGGGCAACGGGCAGAATCGCCAAGGAAGATCATGGATTCGTTTGGTAATTGTTTGAGGGCTTCTTTGAGGACGGTAAGACCGCCAACGCCCGAATCGATAAACCCGATTGGTCTTTTCATGGTTTCTCAACCTTTCTTTCTTTAGTCTTCTATAGTATACCATAGTTCGCGTGACGCTGATTCAAAAGTGGTTTGGTTTATGAAAAAGTTAACCAACTAATAAACAGGTTTTAGACACCTTCGGTGTTTGAATGAAAAGGCTTTGGAGGATCTACACTGCGTGCCTTTATCGGATATCTTCATAGTGTTTGTAATAGCTGTAGCGGTTCGAGCCGTAGTCTCTCACCTACTGAGCCTCAAAGCAGTAGTAAGGAATAAATTCCTAACTACTGCTAATTCGCATCAGTTACACTCGCTATTACTCATACTATAGAATTCGATAGGCACTCCGTTTGACTCCTCCAGCCTTTTCATTCAAACACTGGTGCTCATAACTTTTTGCAATACGACCAGGTGACTAAAAAAGAAAGGAGAGAAACCTCCGCCCTAAGCAAAAAGAACTCCTGAGTGCAGGAGTTCTAGGATAGATTTTATTCTGGAGCGATACTTTGGTGTTTTCTTGTAACGAGGATTTGAAGCACCACTAGAATCACTAATGCGATAGAAATAGATTCAACTTTATGTGTTGTAATGAGGTTGATGAATTCTAGAAGAGCTTTTACAAATTCTGGCATTTGGCCATCACTAACTCGTCTAAAAGCACTTCCACCGATTAATGCAGTAAGCATGAACACTCCTGATAATGCGAAAATGCCTGCCTTTTGATTAATTTTATTAAGAACAATCCCAATAACATTTGCGATTAGGTGAATTAGAACAACCTTCACGAAAAAAACTGCGATGCTAATCACGATATTTTCTGGGTCAAATAGGTCCCCTAAAATCGATTGAATGGTTACTGTGCCGAGTGAAACTCCATTTCTTAATGGAATTAATAAGGCGTAAATGAGTGTGATGATTCCAGAATCGACAAGCGTTTGAATGAATAAGCTTTCGATTTGTTCTTTTCTTGTTAATCCTAATTGGCTTTCTAGGCGGAATTGTTCAACGATATATCCAATTCCGATGAGTAATAGGATAATTGCAATTTCATTATCGAAGTAAATAGGGAAATAAGTACCGAATGTGCTAAGGTCCCCATTTGCAAAAATCTTCATTAAGAAACTTGTAATAATCCACCAAGCTCCTAAGAACATTAAAATTGTTTTCCATCTTCTAGCTAATCCCATGCTGACAACTGATAATAAACGGTTCATCTTATTCATTCTCCTTTCGAGTGATTGAGATAAAGTAATCTTGTAATGTTAATGGAGAAAACTCTAATCCTGGTTGTGCTTCTCCAATAGCACCAATCACCACGCTTCTTGTAAAGTTTCCGATTTGTTCTGTTTCAAGAACTTTCTTATCGGCAACATATTCTTGTACTAATGGGGATGCACCACTTACGACGTATCCTTTACGAAGAACATCTTCGACCAACACTTCTTCTGTCACTACTCCGTCTTTAATAACGATGACTTTTTCTAAAATTGAAGCTACTTCTTCGATTAAATGGGTTGCAATCACAAATGTACGAGGACGGCGCGCATACGCTTCAAGCAACTTCTTGTTGAAGATATGGCGGTGGTTCGCATCAAGCCCAAGAACTGGTTCATCTAAGAAGATGTATTCGCTAGGGTTCGCAAGTGCCAAGATAATTTTCATGATACTTTTATATCCTGTTGAGGCTTTTGAGTATTTTTGCTTTACGTTCACATCAAACACTTTGATGAGGTCTTCGGCAAATTCCGTATCAAATTCTGGATAAGTCCCTTGATAGATAGCAAGGAGATCTTTGAATTTATATTCGCGTGGGAACCAGTTATCAGAACTTGATAAGTACACTTCATGCATCGCGCTTGCTGTCTTATGAAGGTCAACTCCATCAAGAGTGATGTCCCCGCTTGTTTTTTCGATGCGGCGAGCAATCATATTTAGCACTGTACTCTTTCCGGCACCATTTCGTCCGAGCAACCCGATAATACTTTCAGGTTCAATCGAGAATGTTGCGCCCTTTACCGCTTCTTTTTTGAAAAACTTCTTCTTTAAATCTTTGACTTCAATACTCATTATTGGAAGCCTCCTTCGATGATTTTTACTAATTCGTCTTTCGTAATACCGAGCGCTTGTGCTTCTTTTAAGAAGTTTGGCACCATTTGATTGGCAAATTCATTTTGTTTCTTGCTTAAGATAATTTTTCTGGCCCCTTCTGCTACAAACGTTCCGAGACCTCTTCGTTTTTCAAGTATTTGTTCGCTCACGAGTAAGTTCATTCCTTTCAATACCGTTGCTGGATTGATTTGATATCCTGTGGAAATCTCAGTTGTCGACGGTACTTGATCTCCTTCTTTGTAGACTTCATGGAAGATTTCTTCTTCCAATTGATTCGCTACTTGTTGAAATAACGGGATATCACTTTGAAAATCAAATTTCATAACGCACCTCCTTGTTCATGATCACTTTGTGTTAATTGGTTAGTTGCTTGTGTAACTAACTATAAGACTAAAACAAAAATTTGTCAACACCTTTTCGAAAATATTTTTGAACAAAATAAAAAAACGCCTGATACACCAAGGAAAAACCTTGATATATCAAGCGTTCGGAGACTTTAGATTTTATAAATATTTTTCTAAAATTTCTTCTAAGTGTTCTTTAGCATGGTAGCCAACTACTTTATCAACGACTTCGCCATCTTTTTTGATGAGTAATGTTGGGATACTCATAATGCCAAATGCACGAGCTGTTTCTGGGTTTTCGTCAACGTCTACTTTTGTAAAAGTGACTTTATCTCCCATTTCTTCGTCTAATTGGTCGATAACTGGACCTTGCATACGACATGGACCACACCAAGTTGCCCAGAAGTCTACTAAGACTACTCCATTTTTAGTTTCTTCTACAAAGTTTTTATCTGTTAATGATTTTACCATTCGAATCATCCTTTCCTTTTTCTACAAACCTAGTATAGCAAGCCCCCTACTTGCGACCAACTATTCTGCTCATGGTTTACTTAAAGGTTACGATGGTCGCTCCATTTCCACCCGTATTCATCGGTGCAAATTCAAAACTTGAGACAGAACGGTGGCTACGTAGCACCTTATGAACCCCTTGCTGGATAGCCCCTGTTCCACGTCCATGAATAATCGTCACGCGTGGATAGTTCGCAAGAATCGCAGCATCCAGATATAACTCTAGATCCTTCATCGCTTCTTCGTAACGTTTTCCGCGAAGGTCTAGTTCTGACGAAACGTGACTGGCACGCGCACTCTTCACGATGACTTGTTGCTTAGCCTCTTGCGCCTCCGCGATTGGAGAAAGGTCCTCAACGGCAATCTTCATCTTGATGATTCCCATTTGAACCACCCATTCCTTGTCATTCACCTTCTCAACAAGCGTACCGCGTTGGCCAAATGACAGAACTTCGACACTTTGTCCGACCTGCAGCGCCTTCTTCGCTTTTTCCTTGCGAAGCACCTTGTTCTTCTTCAAGGCTTGCTCATGCTTCAAGTCTTTTAGCGCCGTTTTCTTCTCAATCATCTCATGCTCTTTAACAGTACTTTGCTTACTTCTTAATTGAAGTTCACGAATCTCAGATAAAATCTTATCCGCATCATCTTGGCTCTGTTCAATTAACGTATTCGCACGTTCTTTCGCTTCTTCTAAGAGACGCGCTTTATTCGCTTGGAATTGTTCCGTTTCGCGTTGTAAGTCCTCAAGTAACTGCGTACTCAATTCTAACTGATGACGCATCTTATCGGCATCACGCTGCGCACGGCGACGTTTTTGTTCCAAGTCACTAATCATCGCATTCAAATCTTGGTCTTCTTCAGATAGAAGTCCTCGCGCTTGGTCGATAATGATACTTGGTAACCCTAGACGTTTTGAAATATCAAAGGCATTACTACGCCCTGGTACGCCAAGTAATAGTTGGTACGTTGGTTGAAGAGTATCCCCATCAAATTCCATACTCGCATTAATCGTTTTAGGGCGATCATAGCCGTATGCTTTCAACTCTGGATAGTGAGTTGAGGCAATCACATAACTTTGCTTACTTGCAATATAATCAAGAATCGCAATCGCAAGAGACGATCCTTCTTGTGGGTCTGTCCCTGAGCCGATTTCGTCGATTAAAAGCAAGCTCTTATCATTAATTTGTTTCAAAATAGAGACGATATTCGACATATGAGACGAGAACGTCGATAGGTTTTGCTCAATCGATTGTTCATCTCCAATATCCGCAAAAATTTCCGTAAAGACTCCCACACGGCTATTTTCACCCGCAGGAATATAGAGCCCCATCTGTGCCATCAACTGAATCACACCGACCGTCTTCAAGAGAATGGTTTTCCCACCCGTATTCGGCCCTGTAATCACAATCGCTTGATACTCTTCTCCAAGAATAATATCGTTTGCCACAGCCTTCTCACGCTCTAAAAGTGGGTGCCACGCTTGCCAGAGAGCTACGTAATTATTAGCATCGATAATCGGCTCTGTTGCTCTCAATTCATGAGCGTACAGCGCTTTTGCATTCGCTACGTCCAAGCGTGCCAATACATAATGGTTTTGATGCAATGAATTCGTATATGGCATCAGTTTTTGAGACAACTCCCAAAGAATACGTTCCACTTCACGCTTCTCTTGGATTTGATATTCACGAAGCTTGTTGTTTAAATTCACGACCGCTTGGGGTTCCATAAAGAGCGTTTGACCCGTTGCACTTTGGTCATGAACCGTTCCGCCAAAGACTGATTTATACTCTGCTTTTACAGGAAGTACATAACGGTCATTACGAATCGTGATAATCGTATCGCTTAAATATTGCGCATTCTTTCCAGTGAGGTATTGATCCATTTGACGACGAATATCTTGTTCCGTCTTTTGAATCCCCACACGAACGCCGTGTAAGGTTGGAGAAGCGCTATCTAAAACATATCCATCTTCACGAATAGAGGCTTCTAATTCGCTTGTCACATCCGGAATACTTTCAAGTTTTTCGACAAGACGTGGCACGCGCTTCAGTGTGATTTCCTCTTCTTCGACTTTTTCAAAGAAACGCTCAACCTCATGCGTTGTCGTTAAGACTCGTAAAATATCACTTAATTCGCGTCCATTTAGACCTGCTTCTAGCTCTAGACGTTTCAAGGCAAAACTAATATCTTTCAATCGTGGGATTGGAATTCCTTGTTTCAACCGTAAGAGTTCTACCCCATCTGTTGTTTCTTCAATCTTATTTTGAATGGCCTTTGCTTCAACTTCGATTGGAAGTTCCTTAATCATTTGCTTTCCTTTTTCGGAAGTCGCATATTCGGCTAGTTGTGTTCTAATTTTTGAAAATTCTAAAACCTTTTCGATTTTCGAATTCATAACAGTCCTTCTTTCTTAAA
>CALCML010000107.1 GCA_937967765.1 uncultured Carnobacterium sp. | reverse complement strand
AGGATACGGCCGTGTAATTCGTGACGAGAACGGTTCTGTTCTTAAAAACGTAGAGCAAAAAGATGCTTCTCCTGAAGAACAACAAGTCAAAGAAATCAATACAGGGACTTACTGCTTTGATAACGTTGCCCTTTTCAGCGCTTTACAAGAAGTCGGAAACG
Source organism: uncultured Carnobacterium sp. (assembly GCA_937967765.1). Classification (GTDB taxonomy): domain Bacteria; phylum Bacillota; class Bacilli; order Lactobacillales; family Aerococcaceae; genus Granulicatella. Next base: position 8,509 of record CALCML010000107.1, on the reverse strand, counting down.
ACAATGCACAAGGCGAATACTACTTACCAGACGTATTAGAAATCTTGAAGAAACGCGGAGAAGTCGTTTCTGCGTACCCAATGAAAGATTTCGACGAAGGAATGGGCGTCAACGACCGAGTAGCTCTTTCAAAAGCGGAGAAATACATGCGCCTTCGTATTAACGAAGAACACATGCGTAATGGGGTTACTTTAATTGACCCTGAAGCAACTTATATCGAATCAACCGTGCAAATCGGTGCGGATACGGTCATTGAACCAGGAGTTGTTTTAAAAGGAAAAACAGTCATCGGTTCAAACTGCTTCATCGGAGCACATAGTGTAGTTCGTGATAGCGTGTTAGAAGACGGCGTTCGTTTGGTGGCAGCGAACATCGAAGAATCTCATATGAAAGTTGATAGCAATGCTGGTCCGTTTGCACACTTACGTCCAAATTCTGTATTAGGCGAACGCGTTCATGTGGGGAACTTTGTAGAAGTGAAGAACTCAACGCTAGGTGCCGATACTAAGGTAGGTCACTTAACATACATTGGTGATGCGGACCTTGGCGAAGATATTAACGTTGGTTGCGGAACTGTGTTTGTAAACTACGATGGTAAAAATAAACACCGTGCGACAATCGGTAGCCATGTATTTATTGGATGTAATGCCAATATCGTTGCGCCAGTTACAGTGGGTGATGACGTATTTATCGCTGCAGGTTCAACGATTACCGAAGATGTTCCAGCTGGAGCACTTGCGATTGCGCGCAGTCGTCAAGTAAATAAAGAAGATTACGCTTCAAAATTACCATCTGCTCAAAAAGACTAAAAATTTTTCCAAAAATTTTTAGCAAAAATATTCAAAATTTAAACAAAACACGGTATGATAGTACTATAAAATAAACTTCGGGGGTTATCATTGTGGAACATTATTCCGATCCTAATTTAAAAATATTCGCTTTAAGCTCAAATCGTCCTTTAGCGGCAAAGATTGCTGAAGAAGTCGGTTTAGAACTTGGTAAAGTTTCTGTCACTCAATTCAGCGATGGCGAAATCAAAATCAATATCGATGAAAGTGTACGTGGCTGCCATGTGTATATCGTTCAATCAACTTCTTATCCAGTAAATGATAACTTAATGGAGTTATTAATCATGGTAGATGCATTACGCCGTGCGAGTGCAAAAACAATTAACATTGTTATTCCTTACTATGGATACGCTCGCCAAGACCGTAAAGCACAATCTCGTGAACCAATCACAGCAAAATTAGTTGCAAACATGATTACTCAAGCAGGCGCAGACCGTGTGTTAACACTCGATTTACACGCAGCGCAAATTCAAGGGTTCTTCGACATTCCAGTGGACCACTTATTAGGAGCTCCACTTCTTGCGAACCACTTCTTAGAAAACAACTTCAAAGATAAAGATATCGTTGTTGTATCTCCTGACCACGGTGGGGTAACTCGTGCTCGTAAAATGGCTGAGTTCTTACATGCACCAATCGCGATTGTTGATAAACGTCGTCCGAAAGCTAACGTGGCAGAAGTCATGAACATCATCGGTGAAGTAAAAGGGAAAGTTGCCGTATTAATCGATGACATGATTGATACAGCTGGAACAATCACACTTGCTGCACAAGCAATTAAAGATGCAGGTGCTCTTGAAGTGTACGCTTGCTGTACGCACGCTGTATTATCTGGACCAGCGCTAGAACGTATCAATAACTCAGTGATTAAAGAAGTAGTCGTAACAGACTCAATCGAAGTTCCTGAAGAAAAAACAGGCGGAAAGATTGTTCAAATCAGCGTTGACCAATTAATGGCGGAAGCAATTCGTCGTATTCACGAAAACCGTTCAGTGAGTCCGTTGTTTATCGAGAAATTTACTATTTTAGATTAATAAAGAATTAGTAAAATAAATGAGCCGAGGCTATTGCCTTGGCTCATTTTTGTTTATACTGAAGCTAACATAAAGGAGGTTCGTATGGAACAAAAAGTGTCAAACAAAGCAGGGTGGTTTACCCTTATCTCATTTATTTGTTTAGTGGTTACGATGGCGACCTTCCAAGAGATGGATCCGTCTGTAAAAACTATTGAAAACATGGACCAAATTGGTGCAGCCGTTATACTGCTCTTTTCATTGATGACCATTGGCGGTGGCTTCTGGATGGGGATGAACTATTGGCGCAAAACGCGTCTGGACCTTGAGCGGTTGCATTATACATCGGCCTCTCCTGAAACCATTGAAGACTATTATAGAGCAACTGCAAAGGCTGTTCGGAAGGTTGGCTTTTCTGCCATCATATTGGCGCTCATGATTGGAGTGTTCTCGCAATTCAATAGTATTTTTGAAGTGATTGGGTCAGTGGTGTTCCTATTTGGAATTTGCATTTGCTTATTATCGCTTGCGCCAAGATCGCTTGCCAAACAAATTCAGAAACAAAATATTCGATAATTGTTGGAGGTCTTTCATGAAACTAGAGAAAGCAAAAAGTATTGCAGAAGTCTTGATGTGGCTTGGATTAGTGCCACAATGGATTTTCAAGACCAGTCGTGGTGTCCCAGGAGGACTATTGATTGCCATCTTCATTATGCCGATTTTCATGATTATGACGTTTGTCAGTTTCATGATGTATGTTTTCATTGCACTTGAAGAAAAATCGGTTAAAGATACATGGTGGCAACTACTACTTACAGGCGCTTGGCTCACCTTTTTGCTATTGCTCTTCACTGGAGTCATTAGATATTGATAAAAAAGGTTTTGAGGATGATGTTAATGGAAGTAAATCGTCTTGAAAAACAACCAGGATTAGTAAAAATGCATAAGGTCGCTACGGTCTTGATGTGGATCTCATGGGGCTTAGTTTTCTTTGCGATGTTAGCGATGGCAAACTATTTTTTACTAGATGGTCGAATGCTCCTTTTTATACTGTATATTCTCGCAGCGGCAGCAGTGGGGTTAATTCTTAGCTTTTCGTTATTTAGTTGGATTTCATTTCAACTAAAAACAGTGAAAGAAACGGGATGGCAGCTGGTCTTAACAGGTGGATTCCTCATTACGTACTTGCTGCTTTCGATGAGACTCCTTTAATAAGGGGAATCAAATGCAAGAAGGCGCGGGTTATGGTACAATAATCCGGCAAGAAATAAGTGAACTTAGCGCACGAGTCGCACTCACTATTGGTGATGCAGCTCGTGCTTTTCGATTGAGTTAGAGGATAATAGACGATTCAAAGATTGAAAAAGGAGATTAAGATGAGTTTCAAAATTGGAGATATTCAAATTGACAATAGCGTAGTTGTGGCCCCAATGGCTGGGATTTCGAACTCTGCTTTCCGTGTTACTGTAAAAGAATTCGGTGCCGGTTTAGTCGTTTGCGAAATGATCAGCGACAAAGGGATTCAATTTCGTAATGAGAAAACATTAAGCATGCTTCATATCGAGCCAAACGAGTATCCACTGAGCGTTCAAATCATGGGTGGTAATAAAGATACTTTAGTCGAAGCGGCGAAATACGTAGCTGAAAATACAGAAGCGGCGATTATCGATATCAACATGGGATGCCCTGTAAACAAAGTCATTAAGGCAGAAGCCGGAGCGAAATGGTTACTAGACCCAAATAAAGTATACGAAATGGTGGCGGCGGTTGTAGACGCAGTCGATAAACCTGTGACCGTGAAGATGCGTACAGGATGGGACCACGAGCATTTATATGCGGTTGAAAATGCCCTTGCTGCAGAACGTGCCGGTGCTAGCGCTGTTGCGATGCATGGGCGTACACGTGTGCAAATGTATGACGGGAAAGCCGACTGGGAAATCCTTGGTGAAGTGAAGAAGAACTTAACGCGTATTCCTTTAATCGGGAATGGGGACGTTCGCTCTCCAGAAGATGCCAAACGTATGATTGATATTGCAGGCGTGGATGGCGTTATGATTGGACGTGCAGCCTTAGCAAACCCATGGATGATTCGTCAAACAGTTCATTATTTAGAAACAGGCGAATTGCTTCCTGAAAATACCGTTTCAGAGAAAATTGAAATTGCAAAATTACACTTACAACGACTTGCGAACCTTAAAGGCGAAGCAGTCGCAACAAAAGAATTCCGTAAGCTTGCAGGCTATTACTTAAAAGGAGTGCCACGTGCCTCTAAAACAAAAGTAGCCATCAACGAAGCTGAGAATTTACAAACCGTAGAAGCGTTATTAGACCAATTCGTGGTAGAACATTTAGAGCGTGAAGAACGTCAAAAACAACGCTTGGCAGAAATTTAAGCAAAAAGCCTTGAAATACTTTCAATAAAGCCTCTTCTTTTGGTACAATAAGGAGAGTTATGAAGAACAAGCATCGTTCAAAGGAGGAACAAACGTGTCTTTCGAAGTAGAAACACAAGAAACATTAAATGACCAATTACAAGTTCGTCGTGAAAAAATGAGTCAGTTACGCGAAAAAGGAATCGATCCTTTCGGTACTGGATTCAAACAAAAAAATACAACTGAAGAAATCCACAAACAATTTGAAGGAGCTACAAAGGAATCTCTTGCTGAACAAGAGCCTGTAACGGTTCAAATTGCTGGACGGTTGATGACAAAACGTGGAAAAGGGAAAGCTGGTTTTGCCCACATTCAAGATGGCAAAGGCCAAATCCAAATTTACGTACGTAAAGATGCTGTTGGGGATGATGCGTACGAAGTCTTCACAAAAGCTGACTTAGGGGATATCGTTGGTGTTGTAGGAACTGTTATGGTTACAAACACTGGTGAGTTATCTGTTAAAGCAGAACAATTCGTTCATTTAACAAAAGCGCTTCGTCCACTTCCTGATAAATATCACGGATTAACAAACGTAGAACAACAATACCGTCAACGTTACTTAGACTTAATTAGTAACCGCGAAAGCTTTGACCGTTTCGTAACACGTAGTAAAATCATCCGTGAAATCCGTCGTTACTTAGACGATCGCGATTACTTAGAAGTTGAAACTCCAGTACTACACACTTTAGCGGGTGGGGCAAATGCTCGTCCATTTATCACACATCACAATGCGTTAGACATGGAATTATACATGCGTATCGCTACTGAGTTACACTTAAAACGTTTAGTAGTAGGTGGTATGGAACGCGTATACGAAATCGGACGTGTTTTCCGTAACGAAGGAATCGACACAACTCACAACCCTGAATTTACTTCAATCGAAATCTATACAGCTTACACAGACTACAAAGATGTCATGGATTTAACAGAAGGAATCATCTCAGACGTTGCCAAGAGAGTATTAGGAACAACATTAGTTCCTTACGGCGAACATGAAGTGGAATTAAAAGCTCCATGGAAGAGAATTCATATGGTAGATGCGATTAAAGAAGTGACAGGTGTTGACTTCTGGCCACATATGACAGACGAAGAAGCACGCGCTATCGCGAAAGAAAAAGGCGTGAAAGTCGAAGATTCAATGACATTCGGACATGTTGTGAACGAATTCTTCGAAACATTCGTTGAAGAAACATTAATCCAACCAACATTCATCTACGGACATCCAGTGGAAGTATCTCCATTAGCCCGTAAAAATGATGAAGACCCACGCTTCACAGATCGTTTCGAATGCTTCATCTGTACAAAAGAGTACGGAAATGGCTTCACGGAGTTAACTGACCCAATCGATCAACGTGAACGTTTCATGAAACAAGTAGAAGAAAAATCTGCAGGGAACGACGAAGCGCATCCACACGATGAAGACTTCATCCAAGCGTTGGAATATGGTTTATCTCCAACGGGTGGGGTAGGTATTGGAATTGACCGTTTAGTAATGTTACTAACAAACAGCCAATCAATCCGTAACGTCCTATTATTCCCAACAATGAAAAACTTAGACTAATATTGAATGTAGTGCCCTGTTTAAGGTTCGCCTTAGACGGGGTGTTTTTTTGTGTAACCGCGATTACTAAATATGGTAATTATCATATATGATAATTTCGAAAAGTGATTCAAGTAAATAGGCCAGATTTAGAACACCAAAAGTAACGAATGTTCACAGTGTTGTAGTTGACTTTCCATACATTTGAATATACTATGAGGGCAAGTTGGAAGAGTATGCTTTTCCAGATTCAATTTTTATAGACAAAAGAGACCTTCACGCGATTCGAGCACGGATTGAATGGGGTGCTTTTTTACTAAAGGAGATCTAATGAAATATTTTAAACAGTTTGGCTGGATCATGATTGTGACCTGTATCGGTGAAATTATGAAATATTATATCCATCTTCCAATTCCAGCAAGCATTTATGGGCTCATTCTAATGATGGCTTTATTAATGACGGGTGTTGTTAAAATTGAAAAAGTGTACCAAGCAGGGACGTTTTTAATCGAGATTATGTCGTTAATGTTTATCCCGGCTGCCGTTGGAATTATCGAATCGTGGGATCAATTGCATCGTATTATTGTGCCAGTATCTATCATCACGATTATTACGACATTTGTAGTGATGATTGTTTCAGGAAAAGTAACGCAATACGTCCTCGAGAAAGGAGCCCAAGATGGTAAATCAACTCGTTCTTAATACAGCAACAATCGGGTTTGTGATTAGTATAATCGGTTTTGAAATTGGCGTATTTTTACGTGACCGTTATAAATGGCCAATCTTTAACCCGCTACTTGTAGCGATTATTTTCGTAATTATTGTGTTGAATGTCTTTAATATCGACTATGATAGCTATTATGCGAGTGCGGATAGCTTAAGTTATCTCTTAACGCCTGCAACGGTTTGTTTAGCGATTCCGTTGTATCAACAAATTGAACAATTGAAGAAACATAAAGGAGCCATTTTCGCAGGGATCTCTGCGGGGGTGTTGACGAGCTTATGCACGGTTTGGGTGTTATCAATGCTCTTCCACTTGACGCACGAAGAATACGTAACCTTATTGCCAAAATCAATTACGACTGCCATTGGAATGGGCTTGTCTCAAGAGACAGGCGGCTATGTGACGATTACTGTGGCGGTGATTATTCTTACAGGTGTTCTAGGAAATATGTTCTGTGAAATCATCTGTAAAGTAACAGGCATTACGCATCCTGTCGCGAAAGGGATTGCGATTGGAACGTCTTCCCATGCGATTGGGACGGCACGTGCCATGCAATTAGGAGAAGTCGAAGGTGCAATGAGTGGGTTATCCATCGTGATTTCTGGAATTATCACCTTAGTAGGTGCGCAAATTTTTGCAGTGTTTATTTAAGAAGTGGAGAAAAAGCAGAATTTCTGTTTTTTCTCCTTTTGTTTTGGCCTTTGTCATATAAATTTAATCGAATAGTATTCGAAAAACATATAGTATTTATGCGGATTTAGGGATATCATGAAGGTGTAATCACTATTGCAATAGAAAAGAGAGATTGTTATGGAAAAACATTGGTGGCAAGAAGTCGTCGTTTATCAAATTTATCCACGTAGTTTTAAAGATTCAAACGGGGATGGAATTGGCGATTTAAGAGGGATTATCGAGAAGCTCGATTATTTACACACGCTTGGAATTGGGGCAATTTGGCTTTCTCCAGTTTATAAGTCACCTAATGATGACAATGGTTATGATATTTCTGACTATGAAGACATCATGGACGAGTTTGGAACGATGGCGGATATGGAAGAATTAATAACCGAAGCCGATAAACGCGGGATTAAAATTGTCATGGACCTTGTTGTGAACCATACGTCTGATGAACATCATTGGTTTATTGAGTCAAGAAAAGGAAAAGATAATCCATACCGTGATTACTATGTGTGGGCGGATCCTGCCGAAGATGGCGGAGCACCGACAGAATTACAGTCAGTCTTTTTAGGTAGTGCATGGAAATATGATGAAACAAGTGGTCAATATTTCTTGCATTTATTTAGTCAAAGACAACCTGATTTGAATTGGGGAAATGACAAAGTGCGCCAAGAAGTCTATGACATGATGAATTTCTGGATTGATAAGGGCGTTGGCGGATTCCGCATGGACGTGATTGATTTAATCGGGAAAATTCCTTTAGAAGGGATTACGTCCAATGGACCGAAACTTCATGAATATTTACAAGAAATGAATAAGGCGACTTTTGGAGGAAAAGATTTATTGACGGTGGGGGAAACATGGGGAGCGACACCCGAAATCGCGAAACTCTATTCAAATCCAGCACGCCACGAGTTGTCAATGGTCTTTCAATTTGAACATTCACTCTTAGATAATGAGCCAGGTAAAGAGAAGTGGGACCTTAAACCACTTGATGTGAGCGAGTTGAAGGCAGTTCTTTCGAAATGGCAAACAGAACTTGGAGATGAAGGATGGAATTCACTATTCTGGGATAACCATGATTTACCAAGAATCGTGTCACGCTGGGGAAACGACAAGGAGTATCGTGTTCGCAGCGCTAAAGCCTTCGCCATTCTGCTTCATATGATGAAAGGGACTCCTTATATTTATCAAGGGGAAGAACTTGGTTTGACGAATACTCCGGTTTCTAGTATTGAAGAATTGGATGATATTGAATCGATTAATATGTATCATGA
>CALCML010000106.1 GCA_937967765.1 uncultured Carnobacterium sp. | reverse complement strand
GCATCTCCCATTTGAAAGATGCCAGATTTTAAAGGCACAAAATTCATACTATCGACCTCTCTTTAGAGTGGCAACGATGCGTTCTAATGGTACTTGGCAAAGTTGTCCGTCTCTCACAAAGCCCTCTTCTCTGTCTTGTAAAATGCGTGCAAGTTTTGCTTTGAACTCGTTCACAAGAGAAGTATACTTCGTTTCCGCAATTAAATTGCATTTTTCCTCTGGATCCTCTGTCATATGGAAGAGTTGATACTCGTCTTTGACAGGGAACCAAATAAATTTCCATTCATCTGTTAAAATATATTGGCTCGAATCCTCACCTAGGCTATGTTCGCCGTGGAATTCATTACGCCAACCTGCAAATTCGCCGAATAATAATTGGCGAACGCTCTTACCGTCTGTTTCAACTTTTTCACCTGTCGCAAGCTCTACAAGTGAAGGGAAAACGTCTTGAATCTTCACGAGTTGTGTGACGCTCTTCTTCGTACCCGCAATCAAGTTACCTGGGTCGAAGATAAACGCTGGAATCTTAATACTTCCTTGGTAAGGATAACCCTTGCGGAATAAATAGTGTTCCCCAAGTTGATCCCCGTGGTCACTCACGAACCAGAAAATCGTATTTTCGAGTAAATCGAATTCCTCAACGGCTGTTAAGAAGCGACTTAATTGATTATCAATATGCGTGATTAAGCCGTAGTATGCAGCCAACATTCTCTTTTGCGCGTCCGCTGGAATCTTACCGCGTTTGGCATAGAGGCTTGGAATCTTCTCTTCGAGTTCTTCCCAGTTTCCGATATGTAAGTCCGATACGTCCCCTAATTTATCCATGTATAAATCATAGAAATACTTCGGTGGATTGAGCGGCGCATGCGGTTTTTCAAACGACATCTTCAAGAAGAACGGAACACTTGGGTCACGTCTCTTCAAGAAACGAATGCTTTCACTCACAATCCAGTTCGTTGGATGGTATTTTTCAGGAAGTTCAAATGGACGAACATCCCATGAATTACAGTTTGCCCCATCATCGATAATGTCTGCATTGCTGCCGAGTTCTTGTTTGATCCAGTCCAAGTAATCGCTCGAATGTTCAAACGTTTCGCCGTATGCTTTGTTGTATTTACGGTCGACATGTAAGTAGCCATCGTGTAAGAGAACATGGTCAAATCCCATGCGCTTACGGCTTGGATACACATGCATTTTCCCGATACATTCTGTTTGATACCCTAAATCCTTGAACGTTTGAGGAAGTGTATTCGTGTAGTTCCAAGGCACTTCATCTTCGTATCCCACTCTTCCGGACTTCTCTTGATCCATCCCAGTTAAAAGAGCGGCTCTTGCTGGCACACAACTTGGCACTGGTGAGTAGGCATTTTCAAAGTTATATCCCATGCTGGCCATCATATCCAGCGTTGGTGTCACTACTAAGTCATCATTGCGGTTAATTGACAATGCATCCGCACGCATTTGGTCCACGACGATGAGGATGACATTTGGTTTTGATTGTTTTTGATTCATAATACTTTTGCCCCCAAAAAAGATAAAACGATTTCATCTTTTATTATAACAAAAGAGCCCGTCCATGGACAGGCTCTTTTTAGTACTTTATTGGCTTTTTATATGACAATCTTGCTCTTTTTACGCATTAATCTTCGCTATACAAGATTTCCGTACAAAACATACAACTTTCATCGTTTTCTCTACGTTTTCCATAGTACAAATTGCAAATATGGAATCCTTGGTCGTAGATATTTTCTAAGTTGATGATGGATTGGCTTCTTTTTTTCTTTTTAGCCACTTTCTTCGTGTGCGTGTTTGGCTCTAACTCGTCTAAACGATCTTTCAAGTGACGATTTTCCATCGTTAAATTATGATTCTCTTCGATGACTTTTTGCAACTCTTCAGAAATCTGTTCGAGCTCATGTAGTTGCAACAACGTTTGTTTTTTTAAACGTTCGATTCGATCATACAATTGTCTGTTTGGCATTCACGCACCTCCTATCTTATTTTGGGATTTGTAATACCCATTGTTCTAATACTGCTTGAACTCCAACGTTGGCGCCGACTTTGGCAATGGCGTTGGTCATTTTTTCATGTTCTTTAATCCATTCACTCACGGTGAGATGTTTTGCAAAACTTTTCATCGTTGCGAGTTTATCGCTTTGAATAATGGCTCCTTCGACACCTCGTACATACAGCAAGGCATCACGGATGTAAATTTGTAATAGGGTTAAAAATAGCTCACTATCGGCTTTCGTCGCTAAGAGTGGCATCACTTGGGACTGAATCGTCACAAAGGCCATCGCACGATTCGTAAATACGCGGACAAACCAATTCCAGCTTTCTTG
>CALCML010000105.1 GCA_937967765.1 uncultured Carnobacterium sp. | reverse complement strand
TTACCGTAAGTCAGATGCGTGTAGTCGGTGACTCGAATGTATTTGTTTATCTTGAGGCTAGGGAAAAAGGGAAGCCATTAGTTGGAACGATTAAGCAGCTCAATTCTAAAACTAAGGAAGAGGAAAAAAGTATTACGTTCCAATATGTGGATGGGAAGTTTGTTTTTGAAAACGAAGAAGAGGCGAAAAAACTCTGGCCACAAGGAAAGTTTTTATTCCAGGAATTGCAATTGAATAAAGATATTTTAGCAAAGGCAAAATTGCGAGAAAATATTTATACGAAGAAAGAAGAAAGTCCTACGGGGGATAATGAATTTTATCTGAAATATAGCATTCAACTTCCAGTGGTCAGTCGGATTTTGGGGATAGACGAATCCCAGCCGGTAGAGTTCTTTATCTTAGGACTTGATGAGTCTAAGGGCTTCAAATATGAGATTGGAACGGTGCAAGATAATCAAACTACTTTATGGGAAATGATACGAGAAATTAGGAAATAGATGGTTTTCTGTAAATTGGAAAGATGGTACAATGAAAACGAGGTGAGTGTATGCAAACAATATTGATTGTCGAAGATGAAAAAGTCATTCGTGATGCAATTGTACAAGAATTGGAAAAATGGAATTATGAAGTCGTTGCGGTGGAAGACTTTTCGCAAGTGTACACTCAATTTTTAGCAGTCAATCCGCAGCTGGTCATTTTGGATATTACATTGCCGTTTTATAATGGCTATTATTGGTGCCAAGAGATTCGTAAGGTGTCTCAGGTGCCGATTATGTTCTTGTCGTCGCGTGATCAAGCGATGGATATTGTGATGTCGATCAATATGGGCGCGGATGATTATATGACAAAGCCGTTTGAACCAAGTGTATTGGTCGCAAAAATCCAAGGGATGATGCGTCGCAGTTATGAGTTCGTTCAGCAAAAAGATTGGCTGGAATATAAAGGGATTGCCTTGCAACTGGGAAGCGGAAAAGTTTCGTATGAGGGTAATATCATTGAATTGTCGAAGAATGAATTTATTATTTTACGCGTACTGTTTGAAAAACAAGGCGATATTGCGCCGAGGGAAGATTTAATGAACGCATTGTGGAATAGCGATGTGTTTGTCGATGATAATACCTTGTCCGTGACGGTTGCTCGTTTGCGGAAGCGTCTTGGCGAAATCGGATTGGAAA
>CALCML010000104.1 GCA_937967765.1 uncultured Carnobacterium sp. | reverse complement strand
TGGCCGTAAAATTACGACCCGCGTAATGAATATAAATCGAGAATAATTGCGAAATCAATACAAATCCAATTGTCGTGAATAAGCCACCTGGAAAAGCATACAGGAATGACCATTTCACATTAGGAATTGAATAGTACATAAAACTCATAAGTAAAAAGACGGTTCCAAATAAGAGTCCCCATTTCACAAATGATAGATCGATAATTACCGATGCTAAATTAAGCGAGAAAAATTCCCCTACCAATCTTAAAACTTGTTCACCAAAAATGAAAATAATCGAAACAGCAAACACGATTAAGATGGAGGCCATCGCAATGACAACGGCAAAGAATCGTTCAAAAATAAAATTTCTTCTCACCGGTGCACCATATAAAACGTTCAGCGAACGTTGAATACTACTAAACATCTGAGACGCTGGCCAGAATAAAATCACCAAACCGATAGAAAGTGCGCCCCCATTGAAGTTACCTAAGTAATTCCGAAGAATTGGGAATAGGACTTCCGTAATGTTGTCCGGTAAAATCGTTTCTAGTGTTTTAAAAATTACATCGATAGGAATAGGTAATAATGGAAGAATATTGGCAACTAGCATGACCATTGGAATAACAGATAATAACATATAGTAAGCCATTGCTGCTGATTCAACACCAATATTCACATGCATTAAATCTTCTTGAAAGATCTGCCAAAGCTTTGTTCCAAACTTTTTCAGTCGTTGCACGACCTTCCTCCCCTTTCCTTTAAACCCTAGACACAATACTCTAATTATATCTTATTTATTGTATCATAATTGCCTATTTTTTTCTTGTTGAAAGAAGTGATTTTTACCCTTTCTAAAAAATTAACGACTCCTTTTCTCCACAAAAAAAACCTCAAGATTCACTTATAAGTAAATCTTGAGATTCAGAAATCAAAAAAGAGGATGCAAGCATCCCCTTTTCTAAAATTTTTATTTACCTTCTGCTAATACGCGTTCTTGTTCAACAGCAGCTTGTCCTAAGATG